>CAZPTV010000289.1:0-3297 GCA_964589335.1 uncultured Bacteriovoracaceae bacterium | reverse complement strand
CAATTGTTTTTCAATCTCGTTGGCAAACGGTAGCAAAAGAACAAAGAGATTATAAAAAACGAATTTATGGACCCATTGCAAGTGCAACTGTTTTTCAAGATCCAGTTACACATAGAGTTTTTCCAGGGTTAATCGCACAAATTCAATTTTAATTATTGATTTACTTTAAGCTCTTCCACCATTCCAGCTCCAGCTGTGTCACCCGCTGTTTCTGCAACACCGACTAACCCTCTATTCGCTGTAAAGTTTGCAATGACTACAAACGGATGAAAAGCTGTGATCATTCCTTTATCAGTAGTTTCAGGAATAAAACCTGCAAGATTTTTTGCCATATCTAGAGTACCTGTTTTTGCTCTCAAAACACCTGCAGCTGCCGTAGTCTTCATTCTTTCTTTTAATGTTCCATCTACTGCAGCAATTGGGAGTGCGTCCCAAATGTATGTCATAAGATCTGAAGCTTTGACTTTATCTAAAACAGCATAAAGATAGCTTGGTGTAACTTTATTATCGTACGATAGTCCTGAACCATCGAATGCTATAAAATAAATTGGATCAACGGGTATATTGAGTTCATTGAATGCATCAGTGATTGCACGAACACCCGCTTCGTGAGGTCGAATTCCAACATCTGGATATCGTTTAAAGGCCGAATTAAAAAATAAAGATTCAGCTAAAATATTTACACTATTTTTCAAAGTGACTCTAATGATCTCATGCAAAGTTGGAGAAAATACTGAGATTTCAGAAATGGTGCCCATGCCAGTCTGAGAGCTTTCAGAAAATGAGATTCCTTGTTCTTTTAAAGCAATAATTAATAAATTTTTTAACCAATTAACAGGTTTCAAAACAGGTAATATTAATAATCTTTTTTTAGCATTTTGAGCCCAAGTTCCTGAAACAATAAAGCCTGTCTCATTTGCATTCATTGAAACTGTAATATTAGTTTGTGCTCCGAGCACGATTTGCAATTCTACTTTATCTTCAATTCCATTTTCAAACCATTGACCTTGACCTACACCAGAAACAACAAATCCTGCACAATTTCTCTGCAATGTAACTGCTTGAGGTCGAGAGCCAAAACATTGAGTCTTATGTCGATCTATTACACCTTGTGCATATGAAATGGTCGACCACCTTGGGTCTGGTAGAATCATTTTAATGTCACCGTGAATTTGAAGAACCCCTTTTTCTTTTAACTTTTGAGCGATTAATCTAACTCGCGTAAATTCGTCTTCACCAAGTTCAGGGTCTCCCCAGGAAGGATCTCCTGACAAATGAACTGTAAGATCTGTAATATTTTGTGAATCAATTAAATTCCAACTTATTTTTGTTTCAAACTTATAGCTTGCTCCAAATGTTTTATATGCAGTGATTGCTGTAAAAATTTTCTGAAGGGAGGCGGGCGTTTTTAATTCATTCTGGTTTTCAGAATAGGTTAACCCAGAAAGCCAATGGATTCCAAATTTCACACCTTTGGTTCGGGCGATTTTCAATGCCGATTGCCAATCAAACGCATAAACTAAAGTTGAAATAAATAATAAAATAA
Source organism: uncultured Bacteriovoracaceae bacterium (assembly GCA_964589335.1). Lineage (GTDB taxonomy): Bacteria > Bdellovibrionota > UBA1018 > UBA1018 > UBA923 > CAZPTV01. The sequence continues at coordinate 1,751 of CAZPTV010000289.1, read as the reverse complement.
ATATTTTTTTCAACATTAATTTGATTTTCTCATTTCAGGCCCCGTGTACTCTGCCATCAGTTTTGAAAATGGGATTGCATCTTTTATACTCATTTGTAATCCAGACTTTGATACCGCATACGCGTATGCATCTTTAAAGTTTGAAACTGCTTTGGGTGAAATCGAAACGAGTTCTTCACTCATCTTAAGTGAATCTTGAATATTTAAATTTGGACCATTTGTACTATTTAAAAATTCAAAACCTTCTTTAAAAGCCTTCATAACTGTTTGTTTTGAATTTTGACCTGCTTTTGCGATTCTTGCTGCTAATCTGCCGCACTCGGATTTTTTCAGATGAAATTTCTCATCATTATCAAGACAATAATTTAATATCCCTCTAAAATCGTACCTTGCAATTTGAGCATCCCCATCAAATTCATTTGAAAGTGAATGGGCGATGCTAACGGATGCATCAATATCCATATCTAAATATTCCTCAAGAAAACAGCGAGCAAATACTTCTTCGAATGTACTGACTTCTTTGGTAGTTTTTTGAACAAACTTTAGCGCAGATCGAACCGAATCATTTCCACTTACATGAGAGCGAACCAACAATCTAGAAATCCGTATAAATCGATTCGCTGCCCCATCACAACCCTGAGATACTTGAAGTGAAATTTTTCTTGCTTCATCTTCAGGCACAATGAGTTCATTTTCTTCGCGCAAATAGTTTAAAACTGTCACGTATTCTTTAGTCGACTCGCATTCAAAACTAGTTTGCCTTGTTGGCTCTGGTTTTTCCTGAAATAGTTCTGATTTTTTATTTGAATCAGAACTCGTTGGTTGCTGGTTTTCTAAAATGAGATCGGGTTCTTTTCTCTTTAGACCGCACCCAGAAATAAAATAAGCTAGTAATATGAGAAGAGAAAAGATTTTCATTGAAGTAACTCCAGCCCTCTTTTGATTAAATTTTCTTTCGCTTTTGAATTTTTTGAAATTCGATCTAAATCTATTTTCAATTTTGCACTCCAAAGTGATTGCAACTTAAACTGATGGTCTAATTCTAATAGTTCAAATCGCAATAACCAATCGTCACTAAAATTGCGCTCTAACTTTTGTTGCACAAGATTGAGCTCTTGCAAGACAGAATTTTTATCGATTGTTTTACTTTCTTTAAAACGATCGCGAATCTCGCGTACTTTTGCATAAAGTGGAATCAAATCTCTGTTTTCTGGAGTCATGTTTGAAGACTGTGATGGATGAGTATGTCCAAAACCTGTCGTGCCTTCAATGTATGCACCTCGATCTGGAGCGCCCCCAAAGACCGATACGGCTTTCATTCCACAAGCCATGTCATATAAACCCCATTCAGGTCGGTAGAGAGTCTTATCACCAAGACTTACTTTGCAGTCGTGAAAGGTTAATATTAAATTTTTTCCACCTCGAATAAGTCTTTTTCTTAAAATTCCTTCAACTACAACTCCGCTTTCGAATTCAAGCTTAGATTTTTTATCACCTACAAATCCAAGACTTACTAAATCAACATTTGTTAATTCAGCGGGAGATTTATTTAAAGTTTTAATTTTACCAATCGGTGTTCCAAATCCATCACGGTGTGCCTGTGGGCCATGTCCTTCAATTTCTTCATCAAGAAATGCAAGCTGACATGGGCCTTTGTATTGTAAATATACCGCTTCTGTTTTTTGAGAATTATAATAAATTTCCGTTAATATTCCGCCAATTTCTATACCAGATTCAAATTGCGTTGTGGT
>CAZPTV010000288.1:0-3300 GCA_964589335.1 uncultured Bacteriovoracaceae bacterium | reverse complement strand
TGATCTTGTTGTGTATTTCCACCCTGTGGAGGTTGTTGCTCATTCATATACTGCCCTATCTTTTGAAGTTCTGTAGATAGTGCCTCGGTGGCTGACTTTATAGCACCTACATCACTACCATCCTTTACCCCTTTTAATGCGCTTATTTTGTCTTCTATAGTCTTTTTTAGGTCCGTTGGAGCCTTATCACCTGTATCCTTCAAAGCTTTCTCAGAAGTGTATATAAGCTGTTCAGCGACATTCTTTACCTCTATAGCATCCTTTTTTGCTTTATCTTCAGCTTCATGTTTTGCTGCTTCTGATTTCATCTTTTCTACTTCATCTTTTGAAAGACCTGAGCTTGCTGTGATCTTTATGCTGTTTGCTTTTCCTGTAGCTTTGTCTTTTGCTGTTACACTCAATATTCCATTTGCATCAACATCAAAGCTAACTTCTACTTGAGGCATTCCACGTGGTGCGGGAGCTATACCCACAAGATCAAAACGACCTAGTGATTTATTATGTTCTGCAAAATCACGCTCTCATTGAAGAACGTGGATGGTAACTGCAGTTTGATTGTCCGCTGCAGTTGAAAAAATTTGACTCTTCTTACTCGGAATTGTCGTATTTTTTTCAATAAGTTTTGTAAATACACCACCTAAAGTCTCAAGTCCCAATGAAAGTGGAGTTACATCTAGAAGCAATACATCTTTAACTTCACCGGTTAATACTGCTCCTTGAACTGCAGCGCCCACTGCGACCACTTCATCTGGATTCACTCCCTTGTGTGGCTCTTTACCGAAAATTTGTTTTACCTTTTCTTGTACTTTCGGCATACGAGTCATACCGCCAACCAAAATCACTTCGTCGATAGCAGACTTTGCGATTCCAGAGTCTTTAATACATGTTTCACAAGGCGCGACTAGTTTTTCGATCAAATCAGAAACAAGCGCTTCTAATTTAGCACGAGTCAGTTTTGTATTTAAGTGCTTAGGTCCACTTGCGTCGGCCGTAATGTAAGGAAGACTGATTTCTGTTTCCATTGAGTTTGAAAGTTCATGCTTAGCTTTTTCAGCAGCTTCCTTCAAACGTTGCAAAGAATCTTTATGTCCTTTTCTTAAATCAATTCCTGATTCTTTTTTAAATTCTTCAGCTAAGTAGTCGATAATTTTTTGGTCAAAGTTACCACCACCAAGAAAGGTATCTCCATTTGTTGCTTTCACTTCGAAAACACCATCACCAATTTCAAGAATTGAAATGTCGAAAGTACCGCCACCAAGGTCAAAAACAGCAACGGTTTGATCTTTTTTCTTATCCAGTCCATATGCAAGAGCTGCTGCCGTAGGTTCATTGATAATTCTTTTTACATCAAGCCCTGCAATACGGCCTGCGTCCTTTGTTGCTTGTCTTTGAGCATCGTTAAAATATGCAGGCACGGTAACAACTGCCTCAGTTACTTCGTATCCCAAGTAATCTTCCGCAGTCTTTTTCATTTTTTGCAAAACAAGAGCGGAAATTTCTTGTGGAGAATAATCTTTGCCATCTACTTGAATCCACGCATCACCGTTTTTTGCTTCAAATACTTTAAAAGGAGTTACTTTAATAAATTCTTGAACTTCTTTAGAATTAAATTTTCTTCCGATCAAACGCTTTGCTTCGAAAACTGTTTTTTCTGGGTTCGTTACAGCTTGACGTTTTGCTGCCTGACCACAAAGCTTTTCGCCGCCAGGAGTAAATCCAACAATCGAAGGAGTTGTGTTTGCACCCTCAGAATTTTGAATCACTTTTGGGTCTCCACCCTCAACGATCGCTACACACGAATTTGTTGTTCCTAAATCGATACCAATAATTGCTTTTGCCATAATGCCTCCGTTAAATAAATTCGACATTCAGTCGATATTGAAAATTACTAATTAACCCTTCGCTGCCACAACAACACGGGCTGGTCTTAATAGACGTCCATGCAAGGTGTAGCCCTTTTGAAATTCCTTAATCACAGAACCTTCTTCAGCAGAGCTCGATTTTTCAGAACCCATTGCTTCGTGTTTTTCTGGATCAAACTTTTGCCCCATCGCCTCGATTGGCTTTACACCAAATTTTGAAAGCGTATTGCGAAACTCATTGCGAACCATTTCAATGCCCGTCACTAATGATTTATAATGATCTAAAGTGGCATCACTTTGATTCCCCTGTGCGTGCTCTAAAGCCCGCTCCAAATTGTCTACAACCACTAGCATCTCCCGAATAATATTCTCAGACCCAAACTTAACTAACTCAGAGCGCTCTTTAATTACTCGTCCTTTATATGTCTCAAATTCTGCATACAAATAGAGATACTTTTTCTTTTGCTCTTCTAATTCAGCCTTTAAAGCCTCCTCAGCGCTAAGCTCAGAATCTTTGTTGTTTTCTTGCTCGGCGGCAACCTCTTGTTTTTCTTGTGTATTTTCTTGTGTTTCCATTACTATTTAATATGGAGCTTGAATCTTACTTGTAAAGCCTTTAACAGAAATAATTTATTTTTATATCCGGCGTCAATTTTATTATTGCCATACGTCATAACTCAAAGTATATACCCCTGCAAACTGACAAAATTATAAATCTTTGAATGTCGAAATGATTTTGACTTTAGAGCAGCGTTATAAAGTTAGATGATTTTATGAAGGTAGTTTTATGAAAATATTTTTTATTGTTGTTTCTCTTACAGTCTTATCTTGCATTCAATGTCTTGCTGCGAAATTTGAAATCATTCAAACTAGCCAATTAAAAAGTAGCTCACTTAAAAAAAATGCCCCTCTTATTAAAGCTGTACAAGATAAGAGCAAAAGCAATTCAAACGGAGAATCGAAGCTAGACATTAAATCAGTCCAAATCACACTTACACCCAACCAATCAAAAATTGATATGCTTCGACAACTCATGCATATCGATTTTAATTGCTCTACTGGAGCCGCTGTCAGCGTAACTGCCATCGATGTTAAAACTGAAATTGCAAATGCTACTTTAGCATTTACAAATTACGAATCTGAAAACCCCTACTATATCCTTGAAATGGTAAATTATTTAAACTCATTACAAAACACAATCAACGTAGAACCAAATTTAGAACTTTATAAAATTATGTATGGCGGGGAAGGTTCATGTGAATACGGTATCCGTGGATTTTTAATTTTAGATACGATTACGAACGAGGCATTAATGGCTCGATCACACTGGTCAACATAACATTAACGAAAGGTGAAAAAATGAATAAATTATTAATTACGCTTTTGATTTTCGGTAACACTGTAGCTTTTGCAGCTACGGACGCTCAGCTTGTAGGAG
>CAZPTV010000287.1:0-3319 GCA_964589335.1 uncultured Bacteriovoracaceae bacterium | reverse complement strand
AATGTTCCAAGAATATCAGAGAAATTTGATTATTATTTTAAAATTCCTGAGAAACTTAAATGCCAAAAAATATTTCATGAGTTACGCACAAGAGCAAAAATGGATTTAAAAGAGGCATACGAAACTTTTAATATGGGTTTTGGTATGGTGGTTGCTGTCAGAGAATCCCATGCAAAGCTTGCAGTTCAATGTTTAAAAAATAATAATGAAAAAGCACAGATCATTGGTGAGGTAAGAAAATCTACTTTGAAAGGTGCAAATGTATTTATTCATACTCAAGGAATGAAGTTACATCTAAAATGAATTTAGAAATCCAACTTTCTGAATTAGCAAAAGAACTACCGTGGGTTAAAAAAACAAGACTTATCATCGGTCCATTGATTAGCAGAGAATTAGTAAAAGATCATTGGATTGAAAAAGTTAAAGCGGTTCCTGGACAGGCAGTAATTGGATTACAAGACCTTGCAAATGAAATACTTTCTCTTAATCGAATTCAATTAAAGCGAGCACCAAGCGAAGAAAGTAAAACAGATTTAATTCAAGCTCTTGCAAATAGGGATTTTATTCGAAATGCATTACCTGAGCTTACATCTCATCTCAGTCGAAGAGATGTAGCTACAAAAATTAAAAAATTCATCGATGGGTTAGATCGTTCGTATGTGAACAGAAATGATTTACAGTTATTGATTGAATATTTTGGAAATAAATCTAAAGAAACAGGAGAATTCTTACAAATACTTTCTCAATTGTGGGACATGGGTGAGTGCACGCCTTGGACAGAAGCAGGACAATTAAGAAAAGCCATACAACTTTTAAACGAGAACCAAAAATCATTGCATTCGATTTCAAAAATTCAAATCATTGGTTTTGAACATTTTCGAATTATTGAGCAAGAGTTCATTGAAACTTTAGCTAATTGTTGTGAGGTTGAATTATTTGTACCCGAAACAACGGTTGGATTTTTTAAAAAATCTTTTGAAAAGGATAAAATTAAATATATTGAATTGAGCGAAAGCATAAATCGAGAAAATATTTGTTTTTGGAAACTCCAGTCTCCCATTGATGAAATGTAAAAATGTATAGAAAGCATTATAAACGATTCCCTTGCTGGTATAAATTTTTCTGAAATCGTTGTACGTGTTCCACAAAATGAAACCTATAAACGCGTTTTCAGACAAAAATTAATGGAAAGAAATATTCCGCTCTATGACCCTACGTTACAAGATCAATGGAAAGAGGAACCTGTATGGATGTGGTGGAGAGATTTTATTACTACTGCTGCTGGCGGTTTGAAGAAGAAGGATATTATTCGTTTACTCACCGATAAAAAACACCGAATGTTAGTAAAGGATTTGATTCAAAGACCATCGAAAGAAAGCCCTGGGACTATTCGGAAATGGGCTGAAGGAAAAGAAATACCCCTCGTTGAATTATTAATACTATTCTATTCAAAAACATCCAAATCACAAAATCCAACTGAGTTTTACCATACTATAGTTGAAATGAAGGAATTACTAAAAACTAAATCAAATCGAGATCCTGAAATTCTTTTACAGTTTGCAGAATATTTTTCGAGCGAAAGAGAATATCTTTCAAATAAAAAATTTAGAATCAATCAAATTCTTCCGCACTTCGAAGAGTTTCTCAATCGAGAGGCTAAAAAGAAATCACAGCGTTCACGTGTTGGACTACATTGGATGTCGCATGATCAGTGGTATCCTTTTAAGGCAAAAAAAACATATCTTCTTAATATGAACTCGATTGATCGAGCAACGGTCAATGTCGATCGCTGGGATTGGGAAAGCCGAGAAGCTGAAATAGCTTGGGAAAAAATTCATTCTTACCATGCATTGTCGAATAAAATGAAAAATCAAGCGGCAACTCTTAAATCCGCATTTTCCAATTCAGAAAAAATAGTAATGAGTTCAACTGAAGTGACATTAGAAGGACAACCTTGCCCAGCGGGAGCGCTGTACACAGAATTTAGAGGACAAGGGACAGATGCAATTCAAGCTGAGTTTAAAGGGATTCATCCTGGGGTCATATGGAAAACAATTCCTGAAAGTGTAAATTTTAAAGAATTGATTAAACCCGATGATGCAAAAGGTTTTGAAAATGAAATTGCGATCTCTAAATTTGAACAATATTTAAAATGCCCTTTTCTTTTTTACGGAAGACAAATTTTAAAAATGGATCGTGATTACGAACCAGGTCTTGGTTTGTCGCCAATATTTTTAGGAGATTTGGTTCATAAAGTTATTGAACTTGTAATCCGATCAGAGATGAATCAACCCCATGCATTTAAAAGTCTGTCATTTATTACAAAGAAGGCAGAAGATATTTTTGATCAAACATGGTTTTCAATGTTGACAAAAAATTTTATTAAATCTGGAATTATGACAGACCCAGCACTCCATGAAAACGCACGGTTAGAAGTGCTTGATCGAATTAGAGGCTGGGTTCAGTGGGAAGTTAATTTTAGAGCAGAACATCCAAACTTAAAAACAATAGCCGTTGAAGAACCATTAGAATTTACAGTTAATTATAATGGAAAAAATGTAAAGATGATTGGTAAAGCCGATCGAATTGATAGTGATGGTGAATATGTTTCAATTGTTGACTTCAAAACAGGTAGTGATTTACCCACAAGAAAAGAAATTCAAGAAGGAAAAGCAATTCAATTGATGGGATATTTACAGTCTGCTGCTAATAAATTTGAACTTAAGCCTGCGGGTTGTTTTTATTTAAAAATTCAAAAAGTAACCCAATATGGAGTTGGAATATATTTTAAGGAATTCAATCAAAGACTTTACACTCGCTCAGCTCAGTCAATGTCAAAAGGCTCACTGGATGATTTGTTTTCACAAATTATGCCCGTATGGGAAACCTCAATGGGTGAATTGACTCGTGGAAACTTTACCCCCAATCCGTCGGATACAAAAATTTGTGACTCCTGTGATTATTATGAATTTTGTGGAATAAGGCATAAAAATGACTAATCGATGGACCGAACAACAGGAGGAGCTGATCAAATTTGCTGGGAACAAGTTAGAACTCCCACGTGTTGCTGTTTTAGCAGATGCAGGTTCTGGAAAAACAGCTACTCTTGTTGAGCGTGCAATTCGATTTCGAAATGCTTATCAAGAATCTGAACGTGAAAAACTACGCATTCTATGTGTTTCATTTACTGAAAAATCAAAAGCCGATTTAGAAAATCGTCTTTATCATTATCCAGAAATTGAAGTTTATACAATACACGGTTTTTGTGCACGTATTGTTTAAGAGTTTGGCAATCCATTTGGATTGCCACCAAGGATTT
>CAZPTV010000286.1:0-3345 GCA_964589335.1 uncultured Bacteriovoracaceae bacterium | reverse complement strand
CTGGTGGGGCGCTTGAGTTTCAAATTGGTGTTCATAATAGCCCAGAACAAGACCGACTTGTTTTTGATACATCTAAAGCAAACGCTACGGCAGATAAATTAGGAATTGCAGGGTTAACGGTTGCGCAAAAAGAAGATGCTCAAAATAATTTAACTAAGATTGATGGTGCTCTTAAAATGGTAAGTGAAACAAGAGCAGATTTCGGTGCATTACAAAATCGTTTACAATCAACAATCAATAATTTAATGGTTTCAGATGAAAACTTATCTGCAGCGAACAGTCGTATTCGCGATGTAGATGTTGCATCAGAGACATCTGAATTAACAAAGCGTAACATTCTTACTCAATCAGGTACAGCAATGTTAGCACAAGCGAATAGCAATAATACTATGGCGCTTAAATTATTAGGCTAAACACACATTCTTTAATTAAATAATATCAGTTTTTCGTGGAAGTGGAGCAGTACGTAGAGTGAACTTGGATTAGCTTTGAAAGTTTACGGTTGTGGCAGATTGGAACTTTCAAGCTTCTCTTCCTAATGAAAGAAAAACGGGTGTTTGGATGTCCCTTCTAAACACCCGGGCTCTCTCACCTTTGAGGGACTCTTGTTTGAAATCATATCGAAATCCATACGCATTAAAACTCCTTGAAGTTAAGCAAAGCGCATCGTCTGACGATGAAATTTACCTAAAAAAAGACAATTGGTTACAATTTTTTAAAAATAGAATGCAAGAAGATCCTAATAAATTAATTTTTGAAATAGGATGTTCAAATTCAGCCTATCTTAGAAGAATCGCAAAAAAAAATAAAAACACTGCATTTGTTGGGATGGATTGGAAATACAAAGTTCTTTATCTGGGCGCAGAGAAGATATTAAAAGAAAGTTTGAATAATATATATTTGCTTCGTGGAAAAGCACAAGAAATAGATAAAATATTTGGTAAAAATGAAATAGATGAAATCTGGATTTTCTATCCTGATCCCTGGGCTAAAAAGAGACAGCAAAAGAACAGACTGTTGCAGGCTGAGTTTTTAAAACAATGTTTTGAATGTTTAAGTGGTAAAGGAAAAATATTTATTAAAACCGATCATCCAGGTTATTTTCAGTGGATTATTGCACATTTTGGGATTGAATTAAAAAATTTACCAAATTACGAATATATTGATACCGGCGAGAAAGGAATGCAGTTTAAACAAATGAAGGTTAGAAAATTAGCCACAGTAGACGAACTGCCTCAAAAAAACTTAGAATTAGAAAAATTATTTAAAATTGGACGATATTCTTTAAATTACTGGATTGATCAGAACCATGCTTTGGATTTATTTAGTAATGAAAAAACTTTATTTGAAGAGGGTTTTTTAAAACAAAACCTACCTATTTATTTTTTAGAATTAATTAAAAAATAAATTAAGAAGATTTTAACTCAAGCCAAATTTTTTGAATTTTTTCGAGTCGTTCGGGATTGTCTTCTAACGTTTCAAAACTTTTAATTTGATCATCGCTTGGGAATATAACTTTATTTTTTAATAATTCAATTGAGCTGGGTTCACCGGATATATCAATTGCAGGCGAATAAAATAAATGCATGGTTTGTTTTACTGCGATCTCTTTGTTGAGAGAAAGTTTCATGAACTCTTTGGCAAGTTCAATGTTTTGCGCTCCCTTTGGTATGGAAAGATAATCGATAAATAATTCGCCGCCCTCTTTGGGATGAACAAAAATTAAATTTGGATTTTTTCGTTTGGCTTGTTCGACATCACCTGAATAGGCTTGTGTGATTGCGATTTCTCCCGATTCCATAATTGACATTGGCTCTGCCGTATACATTTTAAGAATTGGCTTTTGCTTGATAAGCAGAGATTTGGCTTTATTGAGCGCCGCATCTGAGGATTCGTTATAAGTAAAGCCGAGAAATTTTAATGCGGTACCAATGACGGTTGGAGCATCGTCAAGCATTCCGATTTGCCCTTTTAGTTCTGGGTGTGAAAAAAGCCATGAAAGCGAATCTACTTTTGCGGTAACTTTTCTTGTATTCACAGCAAGTCCTGTTGTTCCAGACTGATATGGTATTGAAAATTCAAATTGAGAATCATATTTTGAATTTTTATAACGTGGAGAAAGATGGGTTAATTCAGGCCAATCGTGTGCATTTATGTTTTGTATTAAACCTAACTCTTTAAGTGGTTTTAAAAGATATCCCGAAGGTACAATTAAATCATAACCGGTTGCTCCTGCTTGTAGTTTTGCTAGAAGCTCTTCATTTGAAGAAAAATAACTCATTACAACTTTAGCTCCAGTTTTTTCTTCGAATGATTTGATAAATGAAGGAGCAAAATAATTTGCCCAACAAAAAAGATTAAGTGTTTTAGTAGATGAATTACTCTGATTGGTTTGGTTTTTTGTACAACCAATTAATAATGTAAAAATTAAAATTATTATTATTTTCATTTTTTAATCCTTTAGTTTCATACTAATTACAACACTGATCAAAGTGAAGAACAAGACAGCAAAAGATATCGCATTAATTTCTGGCGTGATGCCAAAACGCATCATTGAATAAATGCGTAGGGGAAGTGTGTCGCTTCCAACTCCAGCAGTAAAAAATGTTATTAAAAAGTCATCAAACGAAAGTGTAAAAGAAAGTAAAGCACCACTGATTATTGCTGGTAACAATAATGGTAATGTAACTTTTGTAAATGTTTTCCATTTGGTCGCACCCAAGTCTTGTGCCGCTTCCTCTAAAAGTGGATCAAGAGTTTCAATTCGAGCAAGAACCAAAAGACTAACATATGATAAAGAGAATGTTGCATGTGCTAGAATAATAGAAAAGTATCCAAGTGTGATGTGTAAAAATGAAAACCAAACGAGTAATGAAAGTCCGATAACAATTTCTGGTAATACCAAGGGAAGATTTAAGATGGATTCAAAAGCAGCACGAAATGGAAAATCTTTATTTCTTAAAGCCAATGCTCCTAATGTGCCGAAAATCGTAGAAATAAGAGAACAACCCAAACCAATCCAAATGCTATTATTTAATGATTGGACTAATTGTGGATCGCTAAATGCTTTTTCATACCAGGTATAGAAATGTTCGCCTCCACTAAACGATTTGATTGATAAAACAAATAATGGGAAATAGATAAAAAATAAAATTGCTAAAATATAAGTAAGAAGCAAAGGTCTTCGTTTAGACATGGATTTGATTTTGCTCCCGATATTTTTTCGTAGTTCTACTGGACTGTATGTAAAATGAGATCAATGTAAAAATTACAATCACACTACTGAGAGCACTTCCAAAGGGCCAATCACGTGATTTTAAAAATGCCTCAGTGATTAAACTTCCT
>CAZPTV010000285.1:0-3346 GCA_964589335.1 uncultured Bacteriovoracaceae bacterium | reverse complement strand
GAATGCTTTTATTGACGTATAAGTGTGGTCTTAAATTTGCGAGTAATCTTATTAGATAATGGAGGTAAAATGAACCTATTTGAAATAGATCCAGACGTTCGAAACACAATCAAGGCATCTAATGCAATGGATTCCACTTTATTAATAACGGGGGAAACAGGTACCGGTAAGTCGCATCTTGCAGAAATTATACATGCAACATCTAGGAGTAGAAGCCATTTAAAGTTACATAAAATAAATATTGCATGTTTGACTGAAAGTATTATTGAGTCAGAATTATTTGGACATGAAAAAGGATCATTTACAGGTGCCGATAAAAGTCGAATTGGAAAGCTTGAGGCTGCAAACGGGGGCACTGTTTTTTTAGATGAAATTGGGGAATTGCCCTTACGTCTTCAAACAAAACTATTAGACTTTATTCAATATAAAAAAATTACTCCAGTCGGAGGTAATCGTGAAATTGAGTTGGATATTCGGATCGTAGCAGCTACAAATAAAAACTTAGAAGAGTTAATTGAAAAAGGTGAGTTTAGGGAAGATTTGTATCACCGATTAAATGTTTTCAGAGTTCATTTAGAGGGGATATCTCAAAATCATAATCTCATTAAAAAATTATCAAATGAAATTTTATTAAGACTAAATACTAAATCTCGAAAAAATATTAAAATGTTTTCATCTGAAGTCATGCAGTGTCTGCTGCATCACAAATGGAAAGGGAATATTCGTGAATTAGAACATGTAATCGAATACGCTGTTGCAATGGAAAATAGTGAGTGTTTACAAATTCATTCACTCCCCAAAAGGCTTAAGGAACAATTTGTTTATGATGAGAAGTTAAATATTTCTTCAGAAGATACAACGAACAAGGGTCGAAAGGTACAAGTGGATTCAATGATCAGAGAAAAAACCATTCAATGGGTTGAGTTGCCACTAACTATGAATTTTCACGAAACGAAAGAAATATTTGAACGTACATATATTGAAGAAGTGCTGGGTAAATGCCAGGGTCAAATCAACTTAACCAGCAGAAGTATTGGATTAAATAAAGTCTCTTTAGTAGAGAAAATCAAAAAATATCAAATTGACTGGAAACGAATTCGAATTGATCAATTGGGGCCTGCTCTGCAAAATCATTAGAATTTTATAATTAATTCAGAACGTCCAAGACATTTTCGGGCGAAATTTTTTTCATGCAAATTGAAAAATTTTCGCCGGTGTAAATGCAGGCTTTAAAGTTACCATCATTTTTATAACAAGGAGAACATTTTTCATTTTCGTAAAGTACTCGAACATTATTGGAAATACCCACCGGAGCCCAAAGTTTTGGATCAGTAGGACCAAATAAAACAATTATTTTTTGATTAGCATCGGACATTACATTTGAAGCAATATGTGCAAGTCCTGAGTCTGGACTAATAAAATATTGTAGATTTTTAATTGATACGGGCAAATCTTCTAGTGCAGTTTGCCCCACTTGGTCTGTAATTCTATTTGTATTAAAGTGTTTAACTATTGTTGCGGCTGCTTCACTATCTTCTTTTGAACCAAATAAAATGATTTTAAAGGTTGTTTGATTGAGTGCGAGTTCAATAAATTTTAAAATATGTGGCCATCTTTTTTCTTGATAAATTGTTTTACTGCCTTGGCCGCCTCCAATTAAGATTCCGAGTGAATTTTTCTCAAAGGTTTGAGTTTTCTGTAAATTTGTATTTTGCGTTTCAATTTTAAGGTCATTTTTGATTTTTGTTAAAACTTGCTTATATAAAGTAATTTCGTGAATTGGATCGGTTTTGATTTGATGAATCTTTCCTAGGTGTCCGATTCGTACCATGGGATAATAGCGAATATCTCTATGTAATAAGGCAATCGCATTGGTTTTGTTTAAAAAACAATGCCGAGTAATGTTAAATGCATTAGTCGCTTTTTGCCAAAGATTGCCTTTAAATAGTCGGCCCGAATGAACTGGGTGAGTCACAATTTCTATATTTTTTTGTTGGATTAAACTTGAAGGGAGTCGTGAAAGGCCTCGGTCAATGATCCAATGAATGGTTATTCGATCTTTGCTTCCAGAAAACACCTCGTCTACGGCTCGGCAAGCCATAGCAATATCACCAATTCCAGCTAGCTTTAAAATGATGAACGATTTATCTTTCTTCTGTGACATATTCATTATGTATAATAAGACGATCATTCAAAAAGAGGAAAGAAAATGGGTTCCGAATACATAAAAAATAAAAAAATTCTAGTTACGGGTGGTGCAGGGTTTGTGGGAAGTAACCTGATTAATAATCTCGTTAATTTAGGTGCTCAAGTGATAGCTGTAGATAATTTTCATAAAGACTACGGTGGAAATGAATTCAATTTAAAAAATGTAATGAATAAAATTGAACTTATTCGCGGTGATATCACAGATCGAGAACTCATGACGAAGCTTTGTAGTGGGGTTGAAATCGTCTATCATATTGCTGCACAATGCTCACACGTCGATAGTATGATCGATCCATGGTTAGATTTAAATTATAATTGTTTCGGAACATTATCGATCTTAGAAGCCGTAAAAAAATCTCCAAAAAAACCTAAAATTGTTTACGCTGGAACGAGAGCTATTATTGGTGCTCCATTGGTTAGTCCGGCTACTGAAAAAGTCTTGCCGAACCCGACGGATGTGTATGGTGTGAATAAGCATGCCGCTGAGCTATATGGATCTGTTTATGCTCGAGTTCATAAAATTCCATTTGTATCTTTAAGACTGACAAATTCATACGGTTCGTACCACCAGATGAAGAATGGAAAGTACGGTATTTTAAATTGGTTTATAAGTCTTGCGTTACAAAATAAACCGATAAAAATATATGGAACTGGGGAACAACTAAGAGATTATTTATATATAGATGATGCGATTGAAACGTTTGTAGCTGCTGCTGAGTTTGCTGATAAAATTTCGAATGGTTTAATCGAGGCAGAAAAAGTACAAAATGCAGGAGTAAAAATTCCTTATGCAGTCTTTAATATTGTGTCAGGCAGTCCGTTAAAATTTGTAGATTGTGCAAAAAAAATAGTAGAAATTACCAAAACTCCACTAGAGTTTATTCCTTGGCCAGCAGACAGAGCTGCAATAGAAACCGGTGATTTTATTGCAGACGCAAGTTGTGCGCAAGAATGCTTTAACTGGAAACCAAAAACTTCCTTTGATCTAGGCTTGAAAAAGACTATCGATTTTTACAAAGAAAACCTTAAATATTATTTATAAAATGAAATGTCTTATTGTTGTAGGGTCTCGACAAAGCGAAGTTTGCTCCATTGGTTCTTTTGCTAGAGTTGAAGCAAGGGAGCTACAGTCATTTTT
>CAZPTV010000284.1:0-3349 GCA_964589335.1 uncultured Bacteriovoracaceae bacterium | reverse complement strand
ATTCGTGCCAAATCATTAGACCTGCAGCTGCTCGTTATACATATACACCTTTTGAAAATACAAATAATGAAACATTAAAACGTACTGGTGGATCTTGTGGAGCGCTTTATAATAAAGAATTACCCATTTCTCAAGATGGAAAAATTGTAGAAAAAGTTAAACTTTATTCTGTGTTATTGCCACCAGAGGGTATTGAAAGAGTTACAAGCTGCGGTTGGGTTTCAAATCAAGAACGAATCAAACAATTACAAGAAGAGCTTACTACTGAAATTAAATCAGATGGAAATTATTCATTAACATATTTGTATAATGAAAAAAATAAATCATGTGGTGAAATTTCTAAAGCGATTGATGCTGAAGATTGCGAAGAGTGTATTTATTACGATCTTCAATACCAAGCTACAATGAATCAAGTTAAATATTATAAATCCATTTTAGGTTATTCCGGTGGGGGTGACTCTGATTTCGAATTTACAGGTGGTGGTGGAATAAATATCAATATGCCACAACAAAGTAAATTGCAGCAAATGACTCCATTGTTGTTGGGTGGTATGGGAGTGATTGCCGGTGGTTTGAATGGTTTCTTTAATTATAAATCGAATAAAGCTTGGGCAAATTCATATTCAAATATCTATAACTCGTACATAGGTGGATACAATACTTATGCGACAGGGGCACAGCAAATGGGGATTCCTTTTTATCCTCCACAGGGTCCTGCGAATTACATGCAAGGCGGAATGATGGGGATGATGGGCAGCTCATTTGGAATAGGCGGTAGTCCTTGGGGCTCTGCTTTGGGCGGTGCTCTTGGAGGAATGTTTGGTGGAATGAATCCTGGTTTTTATATGGGAGCAAATTTAGGCGGATATAATCCATACTCACCGTTTGCGATGGGCATGAATCCTGGAATGGGCATGGGCATGGGTATGGGACTTGGTTTAAATATGGGTGTGAGTCCATACATGATGGGCGTTGGAATGAATCCAATGTTGCTTTCAGGAATGATGTCTCCTGGATTTAATCCATATGCAATGCAGGGATTTAATCCAATGATGATCAATGCGGGAATTGGTATAAATCCAATGATGAATGATCCGTTTGCGATGGGGATGTATAATAATCCGATGATGATGATGAATGGTAGTATGGGAATGAATCCAATGATGCAATTTAGTGCAGGATTAAACCCAATGCTAAGTTCAGGTTTGTTTCCATATGGTTCGGTTGGACTTGGAATGAATGGAAATATGATGGCAAATCCATGGGGCATGTTTCCGCTAGGAAATATGGGGATAAATGCTGGATTAAATATGGGCATAAATCCATGGATGTTAAATGGTGGAACGATGATGGGACAAAATCCTTGGAGTTATACAAATGGTGGAATTCCGCCGATGGCAACTCCTCCGTTTTTTCCTAATGGAGGGAGCGGTTATCCGTATATTCCAGGAACTTATCCAGGAGCAACAAATGGTTTTCCTGGAGTGTGGCAGGGATACCCAGGTGTTGCGAGTAACGGACAATGGTTTCCAGGTGGTCCATACAATTATAATGGATCCATAAATGGTGGAATATATAACAATCCAGGTTATATGAATTCTTGGAATCAATCGATGATGTATCAGCAGCAACAAATGCAATATTACCAACAACAAATGCAGAATCGACAATATTATTCTCAGGAAATGGGAGTTTTACAGCAACAAATTAGTGATTCATACATGAGATATCAAATGATGTATCAACAAATGAATTCACAACAAATGGCACCGTATTGGGGACCCCCTCCAATGCCAAATCCATACCCAGGTCCTTATAATCCAGGACAATGTCCTCAAGGTATGTTTTGTGGAAATGGTGGAACGGGCTGGTATCCAGGATATAATCAGGGAAATAATATGTATTGCCCAGGATCTTCAACTACGGCATGTTACAATATGGGTGTATATGGAAATTATAATTATGGTTACCAACAACCAAACAGTTGTGGCGCAGGACAAGCAATGGCACCAACTGGGTTTTGTGTTCCGTTACAACCGACAGCAAATGCAACGAATCCAACCGGTGGCACAACAGGCACGCCTGGTTTTTAATAAATCTTTGGTAGAATTATGAATTGGAAAGCGCGCCTTGATCACGTAGCAATTGCAACAGCTGATCCTGCCAAATTAAAGCGCGTATTAGAGATTCTTGGTGTAAAGGATCAAGGTTCTGAATTCGTTAAAGAGCAAGGTGTAAAAACTCATTTTTTAAAAGCTAATGAAATTACAACGCAAGTAGAAATACTAGAACCGGTCGATCCTAATGGTGTTATTGCAAAATATCTTTCTAGAAAAGGAGTTGGAATACATCATATTTCATTTAGTATTGAAAACATAAATGAACTAATGATTGCACTCACGAAAGAATCTATTCGATTGGTTTATGATATTGCAAAGCCGGGGGCACACAATACATTAGTTAATTTCATACATCCAGAGTCAACAGGTGGTGTATTAATTGAAATTTCGGAGGAACAGAAATGACTAAAAAAATACTATTTTTTATCTTGATCTTAAACTCGGTTAGTTGGGCTGAATTTAAAATGCCATATAATTTATCTCAACCTACTGAAAGAATAGATTTAGATTCTAAACTATTAGAGATTTCATCCATTGATTATTATAAAAAGAATAAAGTCGTCGCCGTTCAAGATGAAATTGGTAAAATATATATTTACGATATCGTCAGTCATAAAAAATTTTCAGGAGATAAATTTACAAAAAAAGGGGATTTTGAAGGTGTCGCATTTGAAAATCAAAATCTATGGATTTTAAAAAGTGATGGAACTTTGTTTTTAATTAAAAACTTTAATAATGATGCATCAGATGCTGAAGAAATAGAAACTTCTTTTGAAAAAATTAACGACACCGAAGGGCTGGCATATGATCCAAAAAAACAAAGACTTCTGATGTCATGTAAGGGTTCATGCAATGTAGGAAAAGTAGAAATTAATTCAGGGAAAGCCATTTACGAATTTGATATTAAAACAAAAAAATTAAATAAAAATCCTGCATATTTAATTAAATATGCAGATATTTTAAATATTTTATCGAAAGCAGTTTTGAATGAAAAAGAAAAAGAATGGTTAGTGAAAGCGACTGCAAAATCTAAAGATTTTGGATTTTTTCAACCCTCAGAACTTAGAGTTGATCCGAGTGGTGAATATTTATATATTTTAGCATCTGTTGGAAAAATGGTCGTCGTTTTGAATTTAAAAACCTCTGAATTAGTCAGCGTTAAATTATTAAACCCTGAAATGTTTAAGCAACCAGAAAATAGGATCGGCAATCACGGTGAAAATGCCGAA
>CAZPTV010000283.1:0-3381 GCA_964589335.1 uncultured Bacteriovoracaceae bacterium | reverse complement strand
AATATCGATCAAATTTATAAAAGGGTATTGGGTTGAAAAAGATAAAACAATTATTTTTTGAAGAATGCGGACAAGCGACTACGGAATATGTTTTACTTATTTTCTTTATTGTAGGGGCTATAATTACGGTTGGATTTGCTCTCCGTTCGAAATTGAAAGGGTTATTAGAAGGAAAAATAGGTAACTGGTTACTAAAAACATTTTTTAGACCAGAAGGCATGTATCGGCTTCCCGTACGTATCCCCGAATAATTTTCTAAGATTGATATAAAATGACACCAGTATTGTAAAAATTACACGTTGCGTTAAATTACGAATCACTTGTAAGTGACCGATATTATTGCAATGCATTATTTTTTGTATCATTCTAAATCAGGTGTATAAAAATTACACAAATTCAATTTATTTCAAAATTTATAAGTGATTGAATATATTAGATTAATTAAATATCATAACGTGGCATGTCAATTGCTCATAGCGTAGCTGAATCTTAAACCTTTAGGAGTCGTTAATGAAAACTATTAAATATGCCTCTGCGATATTATTGGTCGGCATAATTTCACTTTCAAATCCAAAGCTAGTATTTGGAAAATTAGTCTATGAAAAGGATTTACGTCAGCAAATGGTACAAGAGGGCGGTGCGATTCAATTACAGGAAGAATATAGTGATCCTGCAATTAATGTGGCTGAGCCTAAGCAACAAGTGATTGTCACCCCATCTGCTCCAATTGTATCTGCACCTATTTCTCAAACTCCAATATTGGCACAGCAAGAAATTGTTTCAATGCCAAATACAGTAACACAAGTTAAAGCTGTAGAATCTAAATCAGAACAATTGCGCCGACAAAGAATGAGAACTGAATTACAAAATGAAGATTTACTCACTCAAAAATTAGAAGAACTTAGATTAAAAGATGAATTGAATCGTACGAATCAATTGCTAGGTTCTGGCGTAGATAAAAGTGAGTCTACTGAGTTAGAAGAAAAGAAGATTGGATCAGCTGCATCAACTACGATTGTATCAACCCCTGCGACTTCAACAGCTCCACAAACTGTTACAGTTATTCAATCACCTGCGTCTGATGATGAAGGTAGTGGCAATCGAGTTACGATCACTCCAAAAGGTGGTTTGTCTGGTATTACAAATTCCATGTATGACATTGAATCAAAATATTCATTCGGATTAAATGTTGGAATGGATTTAAATAACTACTTATCATTTAGCGCTGGTTATACTTATTCTACTTATAATCTTAATGCAGGATCTACTGTATATAATCCTTATGCATATCAACTACAAAAGTTAGACTTAAATGACAATGTTATCGATATGGGACTCAGAGCAAACATTACAGGTGCCAAAGCAAAATTACGTCCATACAT
This sequence comes from uncultured Bacteriovoracaceae bacterium, assembly GCA_964589335.1. Taxonomy (GTDB): domain Bacteria; phylum Bdellovibrionota; class UBA1018; order UBA1018; family UBA923; genus CAZPTV01. The sequence continues at coordinate 1,999 of CAZPTV010000283.1, read as the reverse complement.
CGGTGCAGGTGTTGGCTATCGCCGTGGTTATTTGAATTACGATCAAAAAACACTCGATATGTTAAAGAACTATAATTATGGTTATGGAAATTCTAATCCTGATGACATCGAATTATCTGCGTTTCTTGGATACATTGAAACAGGTGTGGAATTAAAAATATCAAAAGCAATTTCGCTAGTTGGTAATATTCGCTATTACAATGTTTTTAGTTCAAAGCAGTCACAACCTCTGAACCCAAATGCGTTTATTAATCCGTATGGCTATTCAAACGCAGGTTACAATCCGTACTACGGTGGTGGTTATGGATATAACTCATATGGTTATAACAATGACGCTAGAAACCAAGCAGGAAAAGCTCTTGCAGATAATAATTTCTATCAGTTGATGGTTGGATTATCTGTTGGATTTTAATCCAAAAACTCTCTAAAATCTTATTGAATTCATTGGGACGTTTTAAGAAAAAGCGTCCCTTTGTTTTTTGAACGCTTGAAGTTTGAGCAATGTATTCTTCCATGGAAAGGAAAGTCATGTCGAACGATATTTTTAAACAGGGGCCTGAGGTTTGGGTTGTAGACGGATTAAGATCACCATTTGCAAAATCTGGTGGTGTACTAAAAGACATGAAGGCAGTTGCTCTTGGTGTTCATGTGCTCCGAGATTTGATATATAAACTTTCATTAGATCCGAAATTAATTGATGAAATTGTAATTGGAAACACTGGAAGTCCAGAAGATGCAGCTAATATTTCAAGAATCATCGCACTTGAAAGTGGCATTCCAAAAGAAAAGCCAGCCTATACCGTTCACAGAAACTGCGCGTCTGCCATGGAAGCCGTTACACAAGGTTTTTTAAAAATTAAATCAGGCTTATCTGACGTCGTTGTTGTCGGTGGGACAGAAAGTATGTCTAACATGCCTTTGATCTTTTCAAAGCAGATGAGAGACCTATTTGGTGAATTAATGATGGCAAAAACTCCTGCACAAAAAATTGGAGCCTTAACTAAATTTAGACCTCATTTTCTGAAGCCAATCATCGCAATTCAAGAAGGTTTAACAGATGCTGTTTGTGGATTGAATATGGGTGATACCGCTGAATTGCTTGCAAAGGAAAATGGAATATCTCGTGAAGAACAAGATCGTTTTGCACTCCGTTCGCATGATAGAGCAGTACGAGCCACTGAGAGCGGTAGATTTAAGCAAGAAATATCACCGATCCCATTACCTCCAAAGTATGATAAATTTCTCACAGAAGATGTTGGGCCTAGAAAAGGTCAGAGTATGGAAGCGCTAGGAAAATTAAAGCCTTACTTTGATCGTAAAAATGGTACGGTTACAGTTGGAAACGCATGCCCCATTACAGATGGATCTTGTATGCTCATTCTGATGAATGCAGAGAAAGCTAAATCACTAGGTTATACAAAACCACTTGGTAAAATACGATCGTATGCTTGGGCAGGACTTGAACCAGAAAGAATGGGATTAGGGCCGGCTTATTCTTCTCCGTTGGCGTTAGATGCTGCAGGGTTAACAATGAAAGATATGGGTGTCGTTGAAATCAATGAAGCATTTGCTGCACAAGTGCTTTCAGTTGTTAAATTATGTGCATCAAAGAAATTTGCTCAAGAAAAACTTGGGCGCTCTGAAGCCGTTGGAGAAATTACAGATGAACAATTAAATCCAAACGGAAGTGCAATTGCATTGGGTCACCCGGTAGGCACTACAGGTGCACGGCTAGTATTAACTGCATTAAAGGAAATGCAAAATAAGAATTATCAATTTGGATTAGCAACACTTTGTATCGGCGGTGGTCAAGGCGGTACAGTGATTGTTGAAAAAGTATAAGAGGATATTATGTATAACACGACAACTCAGTTGAGGGAAAAAATGACTTCTGAAGCAAAAGCTAACTTTCGATTGGAAGAAAAAAATACGTATGCAAATGGTTTGTTTGCACTTGTTTTTGATATGCCAGGGGAAAAAGTAAATAAACTGAATAGAG
>CAZPTV010000282.1:0-3393 GCA_964589335.1 uncultured Bacteriovoracaceae bacterium | reverse complement strand
ATCTGGGTGATGCGCTTGTTGGTGGAGGCTGGATAAAAGGACTTGTAGATCCTGTGAATACAAAATCAAAAGTTAAATCTACAACAGTTTCAACGGGTACTAGTGCCACAACATGAATGAGTTTAAATCTATACAACAAGAAACAAAATTTAGCTTTTCAATCAAAACATTTGGTTGCAAAGCAAATACATTTGATTCTTTAGTATTAGAGAACGAACTCTTAAATGCAGGCGGTATAATCAATAATGATAATCCAGAGTTTACTATCATTAATAGTTGTACGGTTACAAATGGTGCTGACAAACAAAGTTCCATCGAAGCCAAAAAAGTAAAATCTTCAAATATAAATACAACAACGATATTTACTGGATGTATGGCTGAAGTAAATAATAATCAAAGTATTAACCACTGCGATTATATAATAGGAAATCAAGGTAAGCATTCAATTAAGAATTATATTTTAAAAAAGAAAGGAATCGATCTAAATAGTATAGATAACCCCATTCTGGATGATAATATATATTGGGGTCAACTTCCTTCATTTCACGGTAAAACCAGAGCTTTTATTAAAATACAAGAAGGGTGCAATGATTTTTGTACATATTGTATTATTCCGTACTCAAGAGAAAAAAGCCGTTCAGTTCAATTAAATAAGATTGTTAATGAAATCACACGGCTTGTAGATGAGAATGTGCAAGAAATTATTTTAACTGGTATTAATATTGCTGACTACGGTAAAGACATTGGACTTTCATTGGAAGATGCAATCGAAGAAATATTAAATAGTACACGAATTAATCGAATCAGAATTTCATCATTAGATCCAACAGAAATTACTGTACGCTTATTAAAGCTAATGAAAGAAAACTCTAGAATTATGCCACACTTGCATGTCTCTTTACAGAGTCCCATCTCAAGAGTGTTGCGAGCAATGAAAAGAAATTATAGACAAGAAGAAGTCGTGGAATGTTTCCATAAAATCTATGATACAAATCCAGAAATATATGTTGGCATTGATCTCATATCAGGCTTCCCATCTGAAACAATTCAAGAACATGAAGATGGACTAGAATTGATGACACGTTTACCATGGACTAGATTGCATGTATTTCCATATTCAGAAAGAAAGAATACACCCGCCTTAAAAATACCAGGCACAGTTGATATCCAAGAAAGAAAGAGACGTTCAAAAGAATGGATGAATTATTCATTACTCAGACATAAGCAAATATCTGAAAAATATATATCAAGAAATATTCAAAAAGTTTTATTCGAAAAAACATTAGTGCATGACAATCAAAGCTATGCATTAGGACATGCAGATAATTACCATAGAGTAATGATGAGCATAGATAATGATCAAAAAGAATTTCGAAATACTATTTATAATGTTCAAATACGTTCAATTCTTGCTAAGCCCTTTGAAGATTGGACATTGGTTGGTAGTCAAGCATGATAAAAAAAATACTTCCATTAACTAAAATTCAAAAGTCAATTTCATATAAATTTACAAACACTAAGTTATTAGAGCAAGCTTTGATTCATCGTTCATTTGGAAATGAAAATAGAAGTCATCTTTCATTATCTAATAGGGATAATGAAAGATTTGAATTCTTAGGTGATTCAATAATTGATTTTCTTGTCTCAGAATTAATTATGGAAGTGTATCCTGATGCATCTGAAGGTGAGTTGTCTAAAATACGAGCTACGATTGTTAATGACAGACATTTAGCACAGATTGCTAGGACTTTAGACATAGGAAGTGTTCTGCTTCTTGGTAAAGGAGAAGAGGGCACTGGGGGAAGAGATAAGGAAAGTATCCTAGCAAATACATTAGAAGCTGTTGTTGCGGCAATATACTTTGACGGTGGATTTGAAAAATCAAAAAAGTTTGTTAATAAATATTTTAAAAATACGATTAAAAAACAAGAGAAATCCGAAGGTTATACTGATTTCAAAACTAAGTTACAAGAATTAGTACAGGCGAAGAGTCATATTGCGCCTGTCTATGATGTTATTAAAATGACAGGTCCAGATCATGATAAGACATTTGAAGTTCAAGTTAGAATTGTAGAAAAACCTATTAGTAAAGGGACTGGAAAAAGTAAAAAAGAAGCAGAGCAAATTGCTGCAAAAAAAGCAATTGAGATAATGAGTAAGAAAAAATGATAATTCCTATCTTTCTTCCTCATGGCGGATGTCCTGAACGTTGTACATTCTGTGATCAGAGAGTCAGTGGTGGTGAATTAGTAAAATATGAAGATTTAATAGAAAATATCGAAAAGCATCTTAAGAGTACAAAAGATCAAACTATTGAGGTGGCATTCTACGGTGGTACATTTACCGCTTTAAGAAAAGAAATACAGATTCAATATTTAGAATTGATTAAACCATATATCAAATTAAATAGAATAAATTCAATTCGCATAAGCACCCGACCCGATGCAATTGATCGTCAATGGATTAATGAACTCAAGTTAAAATATAATGTTAAAACCATAGAGCTAGGAGTTCAGAGTTTTAATGAGAGTATACTAAAAGTACTTGGACGGTCATATTCAAATGAACATGTTTATGAAGCAGTAAGAATAATACATGAACTAAATTTAGACTGTGGATTACATTTTATGATTGGTTGTCCAGATGAGACTGAAGAAGATCATCAAAAAATAATTAATGAAACATTACGATTAAAACCAAAATATGTACGCATTCATCCTCTTTTGGTTATAAAAGGTACTGAGTTATCAAAACAATATTTGAATGGAATATTTAAACCAATCGATATTGATCGCGCTGTAGATATCTGTGCATTAATCGTTGAAAACTTGGAGAAATCTCAAGTACAAGTGATACGAATTGGGTTACAGCCGAATGAGATTTTAGAAGATGAAATTCTTGCAGGACCATATGAGCCCGCGTTAGGTGAAAAAGTTAGAAGGAAAATAATATTTAATAAATTATTTAGAAATGTAAATTACGTTCAAAAAGATATTCCAATACAAATTGAAATACATGAAAATAATGCCAGTTTAATCTGTGGACATAAAAAAGAATTTATATGTTGGATGCAAGATAAATATAAATTAACGCTAAAACCAGAAATTAAGGTAAGTCAAAATAAGTATGAAGGTAAAATCAGGTTTCATCACATTGCTAGGTCTTCCGAATGCCGGGAAATCGAGCTTTTTTAATAAGCTAATTGGTGAAGAATTAGCCATTGTTTCGCCACGAGCTCAAACAACTTGGGTATCGATGCGTGGGTTTTATTCATCAAAAGATTGTGAATTAGTAATTTATGATACTCCCGGACTACAAGAAGGAACAAAGGCACTCAATCAAGCAATATGTAGAAATGCTATTCAAGTATTACGAAATGCTAAACAAGGGAAT
>CAZPTV010000281.1:0-3422 GCA_964589335.1 uncultured Bacteriovoracaceae bacterium | reverse complement strand
TTTCCTGTTGGTGTTAAAAAAATCATTGCTGCTGCATGAGCAAATTCATTGGTTTCGTAATTAAATTCATATTTAAAACCAACAGAATTGGCGAGCGCTTTAGCGTTGCCAAACGAATTTTCCTTCATGGTCTGATCATTTACTAAAAAGTGCCAACCATTTTCGGAACCAGCTCGATTGAGTTCCTTTAAGTGATTTGCTTTTTTTGCATGAGCTAAACTTGGTTCTTCTCTTGGATCGATGCTGACTGTAACGACTTCGTAATCTTTTTCTAGGTTCCATTTTGAATTTTTAAATGCACTCGTTGTCCCATTTAAAAATAAATTACATAAATGTGGACAACTATAATACGCGAGCAATAGTACAACGGGTTTTTTACCATTTACATAATTTGATAAGGGCACCAACTGACCCATTTCATCTCTAAACTTGAGATTTAAATCTACCGTTTGGCCAAATTTTTCATCGATTCCGATGTTTTTTAAATCAATCGAAGATTTTGAGTTATTGTTTGCAAATAAATTTAAACTTATAAATATACTAAGAATGGATATAGTAATTCGAATCATACGGAATGCCTCAACAATGCGTCGAGTGTAAGTAAAATAAAAATTCCGAATAAATATACGATAGAAAAACCAAAATTAGCCCAACTGGTTTTTTTATCATGATATTTTACAACTTTTAGAGATCTGCGAATAAAATCAATTCCCAACAAAGAAGCGCCAATTAAGTAAATTGCCCCCGCGTCTTTTGTTGCAACAGGAATTAAGCTTACAGGTAACAATAAAATTGAGTATAAAAAGATTTCAAGTCTTGTTCTTTTCTCTCCAGCGACTACAGGTAACATCGGAACTGAAACTTTTGCATATTCTTCTTTTACACAAAGTGCAAGCGACCAAAAATGTGGAGGGGTCCACATAAAAACAATAAAAAACATTGTCCATGGCAATATTCCAAGTGATCCATGAGCTGCTGCCCATCCAATTAGTGGTGCCGTTGCACCTGCAGCGCCGCCGATTACAATGTTATATGGGGTTCTGCGCTTTAACCAAAGTGTATAAATAACAACATAATAAAATATCGTAAAAATTCCCCAAAAAGCGGTCGTGAAATTGCCAAATGAATAGAGAATTATAATAGATAGAATTCCTGTAACCCAAGCAAATTGTAACGCTTCTTTTGGCGAGATTTTCCCTTGTGGAATTGGACGTTTCTTTTTAGTTCTCCCCATGATCGCATCAATGTCTCTATCGTAATATTGATTAAACGCATTTGCAGAACCTGCATTTAAAAACATACCGAGTACGATCATCCAAAACTGGAAAGAATTTGAAAGTATACTTCTTTCAATGACCATTGCAGAAACACCCGTTAAAATAAAAAGTAAAATAATTGTCGGTTTCATCAGCTGAATATAAGCCCTGACTTTTTCTGCCATTGAAACTGGAATAGGATTAAACGGAGTCTGAAACTCCCCCGCATTAATTGAAGTATTTTCCATGATACCTGCTATTTTTAAGTTCATGAACTATAATCATTAAAGAACCAACCAATGCTGCCGCAACTGCGAGATGAGCCACACTCATTAATAATGGCAATTGCCAAAAAATCATTCCTATTCCTAAAAATAACTGTAACGAAAGTAAACAAGGAACCCCGATGACGAATATTTTTGATTTAAGATTTCTGTAGGTTTCCCAATTTTTTAAAAATTGAAATGATAAATAAAAAACTGCGAAAAATGAAAGATATGCGCCAACTCGATGTAATGTTTGAAATCGAATGAGTCCTTCAAAAGGTGGAATCCACTGTCCGTTGCAAGTTGGAAAGTCAGGGCATGCTAATCCAGCGTAATTACTACTCACCAGTCCACCCAATATTGCTTGTATAAAGATTATTCCAAGTACATTAGTGACTAATTTAGAAAGATTAGTGGTCTTAATCTCAACTTGGCTAACTGGAATATGATTATAAATTGAATTTAATTTTCTAAACTCTAATGAAATCCAAACCATTGTCATAAAAAAGGCTAAGCCAAAAGCTAAATGAGACGTAACCCATTTCGGACTTAAAAGACCTAGAACTGTTAAACCGCCAAGTACAACTTGTGCGGATAATAAGAGTATCGATGCGGCAGTTACTTTGCCTAAATGAGCTCTTAAATTTCGATTACTGAAAACATAATACGAAATGAATAAAGTGGCCAAACTTACAAACCCTGCAATTAACCGATGAAACCATTCTAAAAATATTTGCACTGGAGTAATAACAGGATGACTACTTTTCCCGATCATTTGATCAGGAATAATTTGACCGTGGCAAAGTGGCCAATCTGGACAAGACAGTCCTGCTCCAGCATTTCTAACTAAACCACCCAGTGAAATTAGTAAATAAACTGAAATTGCTAAAGCCGATGATACAAAAATAAGAACTTTAAAATGGTTCTTACTTAAAATACCTTTATTTCGACTTCCTGCTATTTTTCTACTTTCTAACTCCATACAAATACCTCAGTTATAATAATACTATTGAGTATGGCTCAAACATTTTGCAATCCGAGGATCACGAAATGCAACGGATGTAACTTTTTCATAGAACATTGATAAGGTTAAACCGAAAATACCAGTAAATCCTAAGAATGTTCCTATTTCTATCCAACCAAATACTGGACCGTCGTTATAAAACACAGGCATTACCATGTAATAAATGTCCATCCAGTGTGCCACTAACATTAAAATTGCAATTTTCTTTAAAAATGAACGATTTCTCTTTGAGTCTCTACGCAACAACATAAGAAAAGGAAGTAGAAAATGAACGAGTAATAAAGCGCAGGTGTAAACCCACCATCCTCCATTATATCTTAAAATATAATATGGAGTTTCTTCTGGTAAATTTGCATACCAAATCAACATTGCTTGAGAAAAGAAAATGTAAGCCCAAAATACAGTAAATGTGAACATGAACTTACCTACATCATGCAAATGATGATCGTTAATTACTTCTTCACTAAAAGAGCCGTGTTTTTTACCATATAAAATGATCAGAGCCATCAATGCAAATCCACCACCCATAATTCCAGAGAAACAGTAAACTCCATAAATTGTACTAAACCACTTTGGTTCTAATGACATCAATAGATCTATGCTTAACATCGTAAATGTAATTGCGAATAATGGGATTGAAAGACACGAAAGTCTAATATTCGAAAGTGTATATTTAGGATCACCATTTGAATCCTGTGCGATTGAATTTTTTCTCATTTTAAAACCAATCAACATCCAAAGACAAAGGATCACAACAAACCGAATGACACCAAAGTTTAAATTTAAATATGGAGCTTTCGCTGCAACGACATCATGGTGACCTGATTCATGGGCTTCTTTATGTGTTGCACTGACAGATGTTTCATTACTTAAAGC
>CAZPTV010000280.1:0-3426 GCA_964589335.1 uncultured Bacteriovoracaceae bacterium | reverse complement strand
GTTGCTGCATGCATAAGTCCAACACTTGTGTTTTTTCTACTCCATCTGCTCGGTCGTATACAAAATAAAAAAGAAGAAATTCATTCAAATATCATTAGCCGACTTTCAACAGAAAATCTTATTCGTAACAAAAAAAGAACATCCAGCAATATCTCAATATTGATGATAGGACTTTGCTTTGTAATCATTGTATCTGCAGTCAATGTTAGTTTTAAAAAATCATTAACGAATTGGCTAGACCGAGCTTTAACTGCAGACCTACTCGTCTCTTCTTATGGAAATATAATGGGCGTTGACGTACAACCAATCTCTGAAGACATTGGTTGGGAATTACAAAAAATTAAAGGAATACAAGTCACTCCAAATTTACCAACATATTCTCAGCGCTACTTAAGATTTAGATATCAAGGTGAACAAATAGCAATCAAGGCAATGGATTATCTAGATACTAGCATCCGTTACTCGAATTTGCTTACGATAGATCGCAACCCTTATGAAGCGGGAATGGAACTCTATCACGGCAAAGAACCCGCACTCATTGTCTCAATGAATTTTGCTAAAACATTTCATACAAAAATTGGTGATTTTATTGAACTTAAAACTCCAACAGGAAATTTTAAATTAAAAATTGTTGCAACGATTGTTGATTTCTCTAATCCAAAAGGTGTTATTTATTTAAAAAGAGAACTCTATAAAGAATATTTCAAAGATCCACTTGTAAATTTTTTCGGATTACATTTTGAAAAGGGGTTTGAATCAGCAGAATCAAGAACAGCAGTGATAAATGAAATCGATGCTAAACTTGGACAAAAGTTTAATCTCATGATTACTTCAAACGCTGAGATAAAAAAACAAATGCTCGATAAAGTAGACCAAAGCTTTGGTTTTATGAGAGCCGTAGAAGTTGCAGCACTCACAGTCGCATTACTTGGAATATTAAATACATTATTAGTGAGTGTAATGGAAAGAACACGAGAAATTGGACTGATGCGAGCAGTGGGAATGGAGCAAAAACAAGTATTCTCACTCATTATGAGAGAATCATTTTTTCAAGGATTACTCGGTTCTTTGGTTGCAATTATGTTGGGCTCGTGGATTTCGTATTCATGGTTAACAAAAAGCTTATCTGCCGTTTTAGGTTGGATCGTTGATTTTCACTACCCCTGGGCTTCAATTGCATCAACCATTAGCCTAGGAGTAATTGTTGCACTAATTGCGGGATTTATTCCATCAAGAAAAGCTGCAACCTTAGACATAAAGGAGGCATTAGAATATGAATAAAATTTTAACATTCTTATATATTATCACTTTTTCTCACCAATCTTGGGCAGCAATGAGTGCAAACGATATCATGAATAAAAATGAAGAGGTCAGACGTCTAAATGATATCACTGCAAATGCTATGATAATTACAGGAGGCGCTAACACAACTGAAAGAAAAAAGAAATTTACATGGTGGAGAAAATTAACTTCCGATAAAATTCACTTCAATACATTGACGAGATTTCATGAACCTGCAGAAGTTAGAAATGAAGGAATTTTATTTCTTGAACACGACCTAGACAATAATGACGTGCTACTCTATCTTCCAACTTATAAAAAAATTAGACGAGTTGAAAGAAATAATCAAAGCGGTAGTTTCATGGGATCAGAATTGAGCTATGCAGATATCGCCACACCACATGCAGATGATTATGATTTTAAATCATTAAGAAATGAAAAATGCCCTTCAAATCAAACAGATTGTGAAGTGATCCAAGCAATTCCAAAAAGAACAGATACGATCGATAGAACCGGCTATTCAAAATCAATTCAGTGGATACGATTAGATAATTATATGTCTGAAAAAATTGAACATTATAATAAAGATTCTATTCTATATAAATTAATTGAGGCCTCTGAAATAAAACTAGTGGACTCTAAAGATAACAAGTGGATGGCGCATAAACTTAAAGTAACAAATCAAAAAACCAGCAAGTATACATATTTAGAATTTACAAATGTAAAAGCAAACACAAACATTTCTGATCGAATCTTTACACAAGAAAATTTATCTAATCCATGAAGCATAAATTAATTGTTTTTAATTTGTTACTATTTGCATTTTCAATATTTGCATTTGCAGATGAAGAATCACAAAAATTTATATTAAGCGGCAAAGCTTTTACAGATATCTACTTTCCTGCCCAATCCGATGGTAGAGGATACCGTCAAGTTTCGGAATCAATCTGGTTGAATTTAAATTATAAACCATCTGATCAAAACAGAGCTCAAATAGAGTTCGTTGGAAATCACTTCGATCGATCAGTAAAAAACTCAAATGGAACAGGTTTTTTTACAAACATTCGTGAAGCGTATATTCAGCACAATGCAAATTGGATGTCGTTAAAAATAGGAAAGCAAATTAACCCTTGGGGAAAAACTGATGGCATAAATCCTACTGATTACTTAACAGCTAAAGACAGTACATTCCTAAATCCTGACGAAGAAACAAAAAGAATTGGTTCCACTTCAATGTATTTTAAATTGAATCCAGAAGACTTTCCTCTAGTCACAACCGCAGTATTTACTCCAATTGCAACTCATTCCATTGTTTATTACAAACCAGAATTACTTCCTACAAATATTACAATGAATGACTTTCAGACCCCTTCTGCAAAAATATCCAATTCAGAAGAAGCCTTGAAATTTGAATTCAATAAATCAAATTGGGATATTTCGATTAGTGCGTTTAGAGGCTTTAACCATACACCTGAATTCTTTCTAAGTTCATCGAGCGGTACAATTTTAGCGCCTACTTATGTGATTACACCAACCATTCGAAAAGCTTCAGCAATTGGAAGTGATTTCTCAATTGCTTTTGATGATTGGATATTACGTACAGAAACTGCTTATTGGAAAACAGAAAATAAGAATGGTGAAAATCCCCTCATTCAACCTTCACATTTAGACAGTGTGATTGGACTAGAAAAGCCATTCTTTACAGATTTTCGAATTCAGCCACAATTCATTGTTCGTTATTTTCCAAAATACAAATCTCCAAATGATGTCACGGGTTCTAATCTTATAGAAGAAGCTGGTAACAAAATTGTCGCTACTACCAATGGGTTAATATTAAATTATCAAGATAGATACCGACCATCTTCGAGTTTAAGATTTGCATATAATCCTCAAGCATTTGATTGGGACGCTGAACTTTATTTTGTCTACAACTTTAAAGGTAAAGATTCCTTTCTAAGACCTAAGTTTAGTTACCTCTGGAATGATTTTTTAAGACTCACTTTAGGTTGGGATCGATATGCTGGAAACTCTACTCGACCTTTTGGTGCAAATAAAAATTTAAATTCCATCTTTCTTGAAGCAAAGGTATCTTTCTAACAATGAGCTCAATTCAGATATTAAACAGAAAAAGTGGAAAGTTAGAAA
>CAZPTV010000279.1:0-3433 GCA_964589335.1 uncultured Bacteriovoracaceae bacterium | reverse complement strand
CATAAGTATCGTGGATAGATTTTTAGAACACTCAAGAATTTATTATTTTCAAGGATCTAAAACTTTATTTTTATCGAGTGCAGATTGGATGCCTAGAAATTTTTTCAAACGACTTGAAATTGCTTTTCCAATTCTAGATCCAAGAATCTATAAATACATAGAAGAAATAATAATTCCTACATATTTAAATGATACAATAAAAGCGCGCGAACTAACCCCACAAGGGACGTGGAAGAAACGAGCGGCGCTCCCGAGACAGGCAAAAATTAGATCTCAGTTTAGATTTGAAGAACTTGCTAATAAGCAATATATCAATACGCCACTTGGCGAGGAATAAATGCCGAAAACATTGTTTTTAATTCGACATGCACATCGAGATACAGATAATGGAAGAGAACTTGATAATGGTCTTAGCGAAAAAGGAAAAGCACAAGCTGATAAAATATTAAATTATTTTCAGAAAAAACATTCTGATGTTGATGCGAAATTAATTTCTAGTCCTAAAAAAAGATGTATTGAAACGATCAAACCACTCGAAAAAATCTATAAAAGAAAAATAGAAATATTTGATTTATTAAATGAGGGATATCGTCTTGAAAAAAGAATTAAAGAGTTTATAGAATGGTGGATAGAAGAAGCGCCAGAATATACTATTTTATGCTCTCATGGTGATTGGATTCCCTATTGCATTGAAGAGCTAACTGGAGCTAGGGTTGAGTGTAAAAAATCTTCTATTGCCGAAATAGGGGCAAGCTTAACTTCGCCATTGTTAATTAATTTAATTCAAAAGCCCTAACTATCTTTTTGTAATTAAAATCGGTTGTCGTTTAAATGTTTTAACAAATAGGGGTTGTTTTTGTTCAACTCGAAGTGATTTTAATTCGCCGAGAACATTTGTTTTTATATGAAATTCAACTTTGTGTTTTAAAATTCTGATTTTTCGTATTTTAAGATCGGTACTAGACTCAGAGTCAAGCGCATCCGCAATTCGTAAAAGACTTAAGAGTCTCATGAAGATATTTCTTAATTGTTTGTCATTTTTAAATGGAGCGTGTCCGTTAAATTCAGCTTTAATATCGGCGTGGTGTCGACAAAGCTCTGATACAAGATCGGTTTCCCACGGTTCAGCAGTGAATATATCCAAATTTTTAACCATGTATGCTGAATGTGCTCCATAATTTGTTGGTGATACTGAGATTCCAATATTTCTCAAACCCATCGCAGCGGTGAGCAATGGGCGCCAACTCTGATGTAGTCGGTGTAAAGATTTAGTCATATCAAATATTTTTTCAGCAAGTTCAATGCTTTTTCGTGCTCTGGCTTCGTCTCCGCCGAATAGAACTGCTTTTGAAATTAAATCAGATAAATGGTAAGGCGCATGAGACTTAAGATTTTCTTGGTAAAGGTCCATCTCTCTTTTTAGAATTCCGTCACGTAACGAAAAACCAGTGACTTTCATTTTCTTTGCGCCAAGGAGACACATACATTCATGAGCTAAGATGGCTCCGCCCAAAATCATATCTACGCGGCGTACTTCCATTTCTGGAAGATCCATCAACTCGCTCGTATTCAGCTTGGACATTTTATCAATCAATTTTTTTAACTCTGATTTTGTAAATGACTTTGTTCCGTCTTTTTTCTTAATCAATCTCGAAATAGCTCGAATCGTACCTGAAGAACCGAGAACGACTTGAGTATTTGGCCACTCGTCAGCAATGATTCTTGGCAGAACAATACTTTTGATGTGTCTACGTAGCTGTGAGATCGAATCAGATTCGGGTGGAGATGTTTTTAGAAACACTTGTTGTAATCTAGCGGTACCGAGCTGAAAAGATTCACGTAAAATAGACTTATCACCCTTACAAATATTTATTTCTGTACTTCCTCCACCGATATCAATAAGAGAAAAATTACCTTTTGGTAAATCAATTTCATTACTTAAAATTCCTAATGCAATTAATTGAGCCTCTTCTTGTCCAGAAATGACATGTATTTCGATGTCGACCTTTTTCTTTATCAGGTCAACAAACTGATCACGGTCTTGCGAATCGCGTAATGCACTTGTTGCAAATGCTAGTATTTTGTTGGCGCCTAAATCGGTAGCAGTTTTTTTAAAACTTTCAAAAGCTTGTAGTGTTCGATTTACGGCATTTTGATTTAATTTGCCATCTATAAAAACACCTTGTCCAAGTCGTACCATAAGTTTTTCGCGATGAAGCTGTCTTATTCTTTTTCCTTTAGCAAGTTCGTGAATATCAAAACGAACGGAATTTGTTCCAAGATCGATAATTGCTATTCTCATTTTTTATTCTCTGAGTAGTTTGGCAATTGCCAGTGATCAAAGCGTCTTAACATAAATAATCCAGGTATCATGAGTAGCATGCTTACTACAAAATACATTTCCCAGCCAAGTGATTTCGCCATCCATCCAGTGGGTGCGCCGGCAATGGTTCTAGTCAGAGCCATTAAGCTTGTGAGCAAGGCATATTGAGTAGCAGTGAACTGTCGATTGCAAAGACTCATTAAAAATGCAGAATACGCTGCAGTTCCCATTCCGCTACAAAAATTTTCAGCAAATATTGCAGTGACTAGCATTGGATAGTTGTGGCCTAAATGTGCAAGGCCTATAAAAGAAAGTCCGCTGACTCCTTGAAAAAGTCCGAATGTCCAAAGCGATCGTTTTAAAGTCCACTTCGACATTAAGCTTCCACCGATGAGCGTTCCTAATATTGTTGCGACTAATCCAAACCCTTTATTAACCGCACCAATGTCTGTTTTACTGAATCCAATTTCCATCATAAATGGAGTTGTTAGTGCCGTTGCTACAACGACATCCATTTTATAAAAAACAGTAAAAAGAATAATTTCAAACCAACCCGTTCGACTAAAAAATTCTTTAAAGGGTAAAACAACCGCATCGGTAAGTGTTTTTGGAGTCGATGATTTTTTTTCAGGCTCAGGTCCAAAGAACGATGCAAAAATTCCGATGAGCATCGTCAGAGACATTAATTGGTAAACCCTCTCCCAGGAAAGATGGTCTGCTAGAATTAATGCTACAGATCCTGAGACTAGCATTGCAATTCGATAGCCCATTATGTAAAGCCCAGAACCAATGCCAAGTTCATTTGATTCAACAACCTCTGTTCGATAGGCATCAACAACGATGTCTTGTGTTGCGCTAAAAAAGCATACTAAAAATGCAAGCACTGCCATTAATGCAGTACTATTTTTTGGATCGACAAAACCCATCAGCGCAATTCCAGCAACCAAAAGAAGCTGAGAAATTAATATCCAACCACGACGCCGCCCTAAAAATGGAGGATTGAAACGATCAAGTATAGGGGACCAGAAAAATTTAAATGTGTAAGGTGCCCCAACTAAAGAAAAGATACCAATGGTTGTAAGGTCAATTTTTTCAGTAGCCATCCAAGCT
>CAZPTV010000278.1:0-3454 GCA_964589335.1 uncultured Bacteriovoracaceae bacterium | reverse complement strand
TGCAACGGTTTTTCCGTTGTGTTTACCGAAATCAATGATGACTTCTTTTTCGTCGATAATACCTGTGATCGGGCTATTTGCAGCCATTTGTAAAATACCTCCATGTATTGTTTGAGTACTGCTACGGCAAAAAATACCTAACAACAAAACTCTCTCGAGCAACGTACTGTTGCACAATACAAATCCTACAAAAGGCGCACAAAAAAGCAAGTTTTAGAAAAAAATAGATGGATAATCATTCCGGTCTATTTTGATTATATTTCTATAACAAGCTACATAAGGGAATGGGGTTTAATTGGAGATTTTTTACTGAGTAGTCAGCCGGGTGAGTGGTATTTTTAATTTCTTTGTCTGTTCCAGAATTAATTGAACGGCTAAATCTAAGTCATCAGTAACGTGAAAGTATTTTAGATCTTCTTCGTTAATGGTTTTATTTGGAATCAATGTATTATCGATCCAGTCTGTAAGCCCTTTCCAATAATCTTTACCGATTAATATGACTGGAAAGTTATATAGTTTACCTGTTTGAATTAAAGTCAATGCTTCGGATAATTCATCTAATGTTCCAAATCCACCAGGAAAAATAATAAATGCATAAGAATATTTTACGAGAATAACTTTTCGTACGAAAAAGTAGTAAAAATATACAACTTTATCTAAATATGGATTTGGAGATTGTTCCATGGGAAGCATAATATTGGCTCCAACAGAAAGACCTCCAGCTTCTTTTGCGCCTCGATTTGCTGCCTCCATAATTCCAGGTCCGCCTCCAGTAATTACAGTGAGGCCTTCAATAGCAATTTTTTGTCCTAATTTTCGTGCAAGATCATAATAGCGATGGTCTTCTTTAAATCGAGCAGATCCAAAAACAGTAACAGCGGCTGGTAAAAAGTGAAATTTCCTAAATGCTCTAATAAATTCAAATGCAATTCGTAGAATTCGAATGAATTCTTTTCTTCGACTGTGTCGTCCTGCTAGAAACTCAGCTTCCCCCTGTAGAGTAGAAATGTCTTCGACTCGTTTGACTCTCACAGTAGGTTTTAAGAGTTTAAACAACATATCCCACTAGCTTATCAAGAGTTTTACCAGAAATGCAAATTACAGAAGATTTTGGTAATGAATCGCCACCCTCTGGCCAATGGCTGAGTAAATGATCTAAGGTAAGAGATTGTTCTCCGGGATGTTGAACGCTTAAAAATAATGTACGGCCATCGGGAGAAAAAGATGGACCAGTAAACTCTGCATTCACTGGAGCATTGGCAACACGCAAAGGTTTTCCTGCAGCAGGTCCAGTCATTGGAATATAAAATAAACTATTATTTTTATAATTTAAATAATTAGGATTCTTATTCATCTCCGCACCGGGGATATCTGAACACATCCATAAATTACCTTTAGGATCAAAGCATAAATTATCAGGGCAGGTAAATACACTGCCGGGTCCACCTGTAAGAAAAGTATCAAAATCAAAATCAAGCGAAAGTGGATCCGATTGATTTTCACTTAACTTTAATATTGAACCATAAAAATTATTTTTGGGTGCATTATATGTTAATGAAATTATGACTGCCCCTGTTTTTGGATCAATCTCAATGTCTTCCGGGCGATCTAAAGGAGTACCACCGATAAGTTTTGCTGCATGATTTGCGTAGGTTAAAACTTCTGTTTGATTTTTAAAATTCGATTTTAATATTTCGTTACTATTCCAATCTAGATGAAGCCATTTTCTCTGGTTAAAATTTGCTACAAAGAGATCGCCTTCTTCTAAGGAGTCTTTTTTCTTAGATATGAATTTATAAAGACATTCATCATACTTGTCTTCTCCAGAATACACGACTAAACGACCATCATTTGCAGTTCTGATCGCTGCACATTCATGACGAAAGCGTCCCATTGCGACAAGTTTTTTTGAGGTCTTGTTTTTTGGATTGTATTCTACAACCCAACCGTAATGTTCTGGTGGATATTTATAGAACCGATGCCAACCAGTATAGAATTTTGCAAGACTTAACTTAGAACGTTCTTTATCAGTAAAGGTATATTCTCCATAAAATTCATCGTAGTTTTCTTCGCAAGAAAGAATGGTTCCCCAGGGAGTTACACCTCCTGAACAATTTCCCAGTGTACCTATTGCATATTTCGAATTCATTATGGGTACATGCCAAGCGAATTTAATTTTTGTATTCGCTGATATTCGATTATTTAGTTTATCATTAGCAATATATTTCCACTTTCCATTGGGTTGTTTTTTTATTTTAATTAAAGAACCACCAACCATCTTCATTTCTTGATCGATTTGTTCTTTTGTTTTTGTTTCTGGATTTTTATTTCCATGAACGAGTAAAGGATCAACGTATTCATGATTGACCCATAATAATCCTTCATCATTTTTGATTGGTAAAAATGCAGTAAAATCACAATGGCATCCAAATTCAAGATGTTTTGAAATTTTATCTTTCCAACTAATCAATATGGAATACTCTAAACCTTTTATTAGTTCTACCTGATCAAGATTCGATGGCTCCAGAGGTTGGAAGGGGAGTTTTATATTATCTTCTGACGTCTCTGTCTCAATGGATATTTTTCTTTTCTTTGTGCATGCTATTCCAAAAACCGAAGTTGCAAGAGCCGTGGTTCCTAAAAATTGGATAAATTTTCTTCTTGAAGATTTTGTAGATTTCATAGATTTGAAAGAATATTCATAATACGAATTCTTGGAAAGTAAAAAAAACTTACAATTTAAACTTTAACCGTTTCCTAATGAAATGGTTATCTAAAGTCTTCAAATTCTGGAATTTGTGTAAATGAAATACGTGTTGGTGCCCCCGAGCGAACCCAATGGGCGCCACCAAAGTAAACCGATAGTGAGCCGTATTTTTGGTTGATGCCGTCGATCGCCTTTGAAAGCTTTGATCGTTTGTCTTCGAAGAGTGCGAGATTGTGTTCAGTATCTGGAATCAAGTCGTAAAGAGTAACGCCAACAGCAAAAATGGTATCTTTTTTTGGAACCTGTTGCCAGAGGTAGTTGAGGGCTTCCAAAATTGTAATTGTATCTTGGCATTCAAAAATACGCACTCCTTCGGACCAAGTTGGAAATTTTAGGTAACGAACGTACATTGCAAATCCTCGTGCCCATAGATTATTTCTGCGTAAGCGCGAAGCAGATTTTTGTGTGAGTTTTTGTAAAATCGACCACGCACCTTGTTCATTTCTTAGTTTTGGTGGAAGCACATGAGAGTGTCCAAGCGATTTTTGCCGTTCGTCTTGTGGTGGATCAAAATCGGCTCCACGAATCCATTCATACATTCGTTCGCCAATGATTCCACCCCAGACTTTTGCCATTTCATTTTTTGTAAGACCAAAAAGATTTTCCATCGTACTGACTCCTGCCATTTTGAGACGCATATCCATTGCATTTCCAATTCCAGGAAGGTCTTTTGGTTTTAATTTATAG
>CAZPTV010000277.1:0-3464 GCA_964589335.1 uncultured Bacteriovoracaceae bacterium | reverse complement strand
CATAAGTTTCTTCAAGAATTTCTTTTAACTGAGGCAATTCGTATTTTACCTCTGTTCTTCCATGTTTTCTATTAATGTAATCGTCAACCATTCCTGAATTCAGCGGACCTGGTCGGTAAAGTGCATTGATTGCTGTTATATCTTCAAGATTATTTGGTCTAACTCTTTGACATAGATCTTTCATACCTGATGATTCTAATTGAAATACACCATCAGTGTCTCCATTTGAGATTAATTCAAATACTTTAGGATCTTTATAATTAATTTGATCTAATTTAAATAAGTCATTTTCTTGTATATTTTTAGACTTTTGTGTTTCTAGAATAAATTTAACTGCGTTATCAATCACGGTTAAAGTTTTTAACCCAAGAAAATCAAATTTAACTAAACCTATTTTTTCTGAATAATCTTTATCATATTGAATTACAGTTTCACCTTCTTTGCCGGTAAACAATGGACAGTATTCAGTCAGAGGTCGGTTTGTTATAATAACACCTGCTGCATGAACAGAAACGTGACGGTTCAAACCTTCCAATTGTCTTGCGATATCAAAAAGTCGTGCATGCTTTGGTTCGCTCTCGATTAATTGTTTGAGTTTTGGTTCTTTTTCAAAGGCTTTCTCGAGTGTAATACCTAATTCTTCAGGAATTAATTTTGCGATTGGATCGATTTCGGAAAAAGTATATCCAAGTACACGAGAAACATCACGCAATACACCTTTGGCTAGAAGTTTACCAAAGGTTGCGATTTGAGATACTTTATCTTGACCATATTTTTGAACAACATATGAAATGACCTCTTGCCTTCTCTCTTGGCAAAAATCAACGTCAAAATCTGGAAGACTGATTCGTTCTGGATTGATAAATCTTTCAAAGAGAAGATTGAACTCAATAGGATCAACATCGGTTATACGTAAAGAAAATGCAACCAGAGAACCTGCTCCCGAACCACGTCCAGGACCCACTGGAATTCCATTGGATTTTGCAAAATGGATAAAATCTGCGACCACTAAAAAATATCCAGAAAATCCAGTTTTAATGATCATGTCTAGTTCATCATTCAATCTTTGCTTATACGCATTGATTTTATCTTTCCAGTCATGTGCATTCACTTTATCTTTAAATTGTGGCTCTAGAAAACGACTCTCTAGACCTTCGATTGCAATTTTTCGAATTGATTCTTCAATTGAAATATTATTATCTTCAATTTTAAAATCAGGAAGATGATAAATTTGCTTTCCACTTTCGTCCTTTAATTTAAATTCAAAATTACATTGCTCTGCAATTTTGACTGTATTTTCTATCGCTTCTGTAGCCCAAGAAAAATCATCTTTCATTTCTTGTTCAGTTTTAAAATAATATGTATCCGGACATAACCGTACACCTCTCTGTTCAGAAAGGTTCTGTACCGCTCCAACACACATTAGAGCTTCTTGTGCGATTGCATTTTCTTTTTTAAGATAAAATATCTCATTCGTAGCAACGAGAGGTATCTTAATGTTTTGCGAAATCTCGTAAATGATTCTATTTGCTGAAGTTTGCTCTGGTAAACCTGTTTCTTGTAGTTCTAAATAATAATTATTTTTATAAACATCCTTAAAGAATAATGCTGCTTCTTCTGCATGGTCAGGTCTACCTGTCGAAGCGTGATAAGCGATTTCACCTTTTAACCCACCAGATAATGCTATCAATCCTTGAGCATGTTGTTTTAAAAGTTCACGATCTACTCTAGGTTTACCCATAAACCCTTCGGTATAACCCTTTGTTAGTAACTCGCATAAATTTTTATAACCAGTTTGATCTTTACATAGTAAGACTAAATGAAAAAGTCTCTGATTGTGGCTTGCATTTACATCCGCTTGAATTCGTTTTTGAATTTTTGTTTTTTCAAGTCTTGAGCCACTGACATAGTATACTTCTGCACCTAAGATCGGTTTAATTCCTGCTTCTTTTGCAGCTAAATAAAAATCAACAGCACCGAACATATTACCCAAATCAGTTACTGCAATCGCTTTCATCCCCTGATCTTTTGCATATTTTACAAGATTTTTAGGTTCGATTGTACCTTCAAGTAAACTATAATGAGTGTGTGCATGTAAGTGAACAAAAGACATCTTTATTCCCACTCGATCGTAGATGGAGGTTTTGAAGAAATATCATAAACGACTCGATTTACACCACGAACACTTCCAGTAATTTGATTTGATACATGTGCTAGAAATTCTGATTTGAATGAATACCAATCAGCGGTCATTCCATCTTGTGACGTTACTGCTCGAAGTGCAACCGCGTTTTCATATGTACGCCCATCACCCATAACCCCAACACTTTGTATCGGTAAAAAAACTGCAAATGCCTGCCAAATGTCATTATAAAGGCCCGCATTATAAATTTCTTTAATAAAAATTGAGTCCACATTTCTTAGGATTTCAAGACGTTCTTTTGTAATGTCTCCAATGATTCGTACAGCAAGACCAGGTCCTGGAAATGGGTGACGATTTAATATATTTTCAGGAATATTTAAAAGCTTACCCATCATGCGTACTTCATCTTTAAATAACTCACGAAGAGGTTCGATGAGTTCAAATTTTAGATTTTTAGGTAATCCACCAACATTGTGATGGCTTTTAATTGTAGATGAAAAACCTTTAACTCCAGATGTACCTTGCACTACACGTGGCGGTGGTACGCTTTCGATCACATCTGGATACAATGTACCTTGAACTAAATATTTAACGTTTTTCTTATTTTTTGATATTTTTCGAGCTTCTTTTTGAAAGACTTCAATAAACTCTTTACCAATGATTTTTCTTTTTCTTTCTGGATTGACAATACCTTTTAGTTTTTTAAGAAATAGTTTAGAAGCATCGACATGAACTACATTGAGTCCTAATGTCTGTTTGTAAACAGACATAACTTGTTCTGCTTCATTTTTTCTTAATAAACCATTATCTACAAAGATACATGTTAGTTGTTTTCCAACTGCTTTATGAACAAGCGTTGCTGCAACAGTACTGTCAACTCCGCCTGAAATTCCACATATCACATGATTCTTACCAACTTTTTCACGTATGGATTTTAATTCTGAATCGATTAAAGTTTGCATGTTCCAATCGGGTTTTAATCTACAAATATCAAATGCAAACGTAGAAAGTATTTCTCTACCTTTTTCTGTATGATTTACTTCTGGATGAAATTGAACGGCATAAACATTTTTTTCTGGAAATTCAATTGAAGCTGGCGATCCATTATGACTTTCTGAAGTTAAAAAGAAACCCGTAGGCAGTTCACCAATTTCATCACCATGACTCATCCAAACTTGAAGTTTTTTTGTTTGATTGAGCCAAGGCATAAGTAATGATTTTTCAGCATTTCTAATTTGAGCACGACCATATTCTCTTGTCTTTGCTTGAATTACACTTCCACCAAAATGCTTAGCGATATATTGCATCCCATAACAAATTC
>CAZPTV010000276.1:0-3465 GCA_964589335.1 uncultured Bacteriovoracaceae bacterium | reverse complement strand
AAATGAAATATTGCTTCACCGTTCATGTCTACAAAACCTTCGCGTTTACTTGGAATAAATTCGGCAAGCATTTGTTCAAGGTTTACATTGTAATTCAAACAATTTATTAAAAATGCTGAATGGTCTATATGGTGAATCATGTTTGAATTCATTCTTATATTTGAACCGATGACATTGTAATGTATTTTCATGCCCTCACAATATTTTTTAATTTCTCTATACAACGGAACGGTTCTCATCGGACAGTTTACATAAAGTTTTGATGATGAATTTTTAATTAGATTCTCTGTTTTCTCGTACTCAGAGAGTTTATTAAAAAGTAATTTTTCAAGAATGATTGTGTTGATCGATAATGTCGATAAGAGATTCTGTAAAATGTTAAATCGTACATTTGAATTCGTTGCTACTATGCAGAACTCATAACTTTTAATATCGACAGGAATCGCAGTCACAAATCGAATTTCATGGATGTCATTATTTGCTTTTGTAGAAGATGTAAATCTCTCTCTCGCAATATTTAATGATGATTCACTTGGATCAACGACAGTAATATTTAAAGGGGTTTTAATTAAACTTAATGCTTGAAGGTGTCTACTCCCGAGTTGTCCTACACCAACGATCATGCAATTGATTTTATCAATATTCATTTATTTATCTCGATAAAGTTTTTTAAAATATTTAATCCAACGGGTCCACTTTTTTCTGGGTGAAACTGTACACCGATAAGATTATCTTTATGTACAGCTGCGGTAATAGATAATCCATCATAATCTGTAACGGCTAAAACATGTTCATTGTTTTTAGGGATGGCCTGGTAGGAATGTACAAAATACACATAGCGATCTGAATTTGAAATCGATGTTAATGGATTTCGTGAGAACTCATTTAATTGCAGTCGCCCCCAACCGATATGTGGAATTTTGTGCGTTTGATTTGTTTTTCCAAGAGCTGGAATTTTTGTAACTTTACCAGGAATTAATGAGAGTCCTTCGTGATGTCCAAACTCATCAGCAGAATCAAAAAGCATTTGCATTCCAAGGCAAATTCCTAAAGTAGGTGTTCCGTTTAGTACGCTTTTCTTAAGTGCTTCGATGATATTAATTTTTTTAAGGCCATTCATTCCATCTTCAAATGCACCTACTCCAGGAAGAATTATTTTTTCATACGAACTTAATTCGTTAGGGTTTGAAACAAAATTTGCTTGCGCTCCAGATGCTTCAACCGCTCTCTTTACGCTGAGTAGGTTTCCAAGACCGTAATCAATAATCGCAATTCTATTCATGGTAATTCTCGAACGGGTAAATGAATTGATTTAGCGTGATTTCGAATATCTAACATTGTGCTTCGATTGTAATGTATTGAATCGGCAAACGCTACAGCATCAACAGTGGTCTTGTTTGTTAATTCGGTTAAATGTTCTGGCTTTCCATAACCTCCGCTTGCAATAATCGGTACTGAAATTAATGAAGATATTTTTTCATACAGATCTAAATCAAATCCTTTGCGTGTTCCTTCCATATCCACAGAAGTTAATAAAATTTCACCGGCACCGAGATCGATTCCTTTTTTCATCCAATCGATTGCATCTAAACCAGTGGTTTGCCGGCCGTTGTCAGTGTATGCTTCCCATTTTCCAGATGTAATTCGTTTTGCTTCGACCGAAAGAACCATGCATTGTGATCCATACTTTTTAGCGACTTCGGTAATTAGCGAAGGGTTTTTTATTGCAGCAGTATTAATAGCAACTTTATCTGCACCTGAACGAAGTACGGATTTTACATCTTCAATACTTCGAATGCCGCCACCCGCAGTGATGGGTATAAAGACATCTTTTGCGGTATTTTGAAGAATTTCAGTTAAATTATTTCTATTATACAAACTTGCAACGGTATCCATGTAAATCAATTCGTCCGCACCTTGCTCATAATATTTTTGTGCATAAATTTGCGGATTGCCAATAACTCTCAGTCCCTCGAGGTGAATGCCTTTAATTAAGTTCGGTCCTTTGATGTCGAGTCGTGAAATGAGTCGGAATCGGTTTGTACGCATTAGAAACAAGTTTTTATCAATAAAATTGCCTTGTGCGTTAGCGTTATTTTGATGTAGTAATAATTGTCATGGATAAAAAATATGGGCTTCCCGAAGAAATAAAATATTGCAAAAAATGCACGATGCCAAATACCAGACCTGCTTCGTGTAATGAATATCAACACACTGCCGGAAAAAAGCATGAGTTCATTCATTTTGATACAGATGGAATTTGCAGCGCATGCCGGTTTAATGAAAAAAAATGGGATGGGACGATCGACTGGGATCAAAGAGAACAAGAATTACTAGAATTATTATCTAAATATAGAAGAAATGATGGTTACTACGACTGTCTTGTGCCTGGAAGTGGAGGCAAGGATAGTGTTTATGCAGCCCACTTATTGAAATATAAATATAAAATGAATCCACTAACGGTAACTTGGGCGCCTCATTTGTATACCGAAATTGGATGGAAAAATTTTCAAAACTGGCTTCATATAGGTGGTTTTGATAATTACTTATTTACACCAAATGGAAAAATGCATCGACTTTTAACTCGTAATGCATTCATCAACTTACTTCATCCCTTTCAACCGTTTATTTTAGGTCAAAAAACTTTTGCTACTAAAATGGCAGCTCGATTTAATATTCCATTAGTATTTTATGGAGAACCTCCGGGCGAATATGGTGCAAATCAATCGATCGATCGAAAAGGATTTGAAATAGGTTCAGGAAAAAAAGATGGTTTTAGAATGGATTATGTCGATCCTTCAATGAAGAATGATGAAATATTTTTAGGTGGAAAATCAGTTGCAGAATATTTGAAAGATGGGATTTCACTTGTAGATATGAGTCCGTATTTGCCTTTAGATCCAAAAGTTGCTCAAGAAAAAAATCTAGTATTTCAGTTTTTGGGATATTATGTGAAATGGGTTCCGCAAGAGTGTTATTATTACGCTGTTGAAAATATAGGTTTTGAAGCCAATCCAGACAGAACGGAAGGAACTTATTCAAAATATAATAGTATCGATGATAAGACAGATGGCTATTTTTACTACACAACTCATATCAAGTTTGGATATGGTCGAGCGACTCAAGATTCAGCTCAAGAGATTAGAAATCACCATATAACTCGCGATGAAGGAATCGCTTTAATTAAAAAATATGATGGTGAGTTACCTAAAAAATATTTAAAAGAATTTCTCGAATACATTTCGCTTACTGAAAAAGAATTTCATAGCATTTGTGACCAATTTCGTTCAGATCAAATTTGGGAACAAAAAAATGGAGAATGGAAACTTAAGAATCCAATCTATTAATAAATATTCTCAACGAGATATTTGATTCCAGTAGATAGATCGATATTGGGTATAAATCCGGCATCATTTTTAATTTTTTGTGAATTCAGGTACATTCTGTACTTAAATGTATTTGGAG
>CAZPTV010000275.1:0-3472 GCA_964589335.1 uncultured Bacteriovoracaceae bacterium | reverse complement strand
CATTGAAGTCGAATTCAATCGCGGAGATTGAGCCTAAAATCGAATTAGAGTTTACGCGATATTAGAAACAAAAAGGGCACCTGGCAAAATACCCAGGTGCCCTTAAATTATTTACTATTTAGGGAATAAATTGCCCTAAAGACTAGGGTTTATTGGCAAACGAACAAAAGCTGCCATTCAGAGCCAGCGTGAAGAGTCAAACTCTTAAAAGGGTTGTGCATGTTCGTAGGTTCTGTAAGTAAATGCAGTTTTTAGATTGCAACGATCGGCCAGGTTCCGGTTGATCTCAGTCATTTTCTGGGATGCTGAAGTAAGCTGCTCGGGAGATGGTGGTTTTTGGGCTACTGAGAACTGGTTTTCAATTTTGGTACCATCTACGATCGTTAAACTTGCTGGAAAATCTAATGGTTGAATTCGATAATATAAAAAGATCGACTTGATTGAGTGCGAATTAATGAACTCTGGATAATTTTTTAGACTTAAATTTTCACTCCAAGGAAATGGGGGTTCATATGTAGAGCGAATCGTGAGGTCGGCTGCAGAGACTATTTCTCTCATCGAACTAATCAGGCAGATGGTTTCTTTTTTCCCCAACGATAACCCTCCTCCAGCACTCGTGTATTCATAAGTATAAAGAAGTTTACTCTTAAAAAGGGTCTGACAGCCCATTACGAAAAACGGGATAACAAAAGTGAAATATTTATAAGATCTATGACTCATGAAACTTCTCTGAACCCACTTCGCTTTTTTATTAATATATAGGTTGTTTAATAAAATTAGCCCTAATTGTCAGCAGCAAATTAAACCCAATTCTTTTAATCCGTGGCTTGTACCGGTTTGTTTAACTCAAGCGCGCAATCGTTGCGCGATTTGTTGACTGCTTCACATGTCTACTTCGGGCGCCCGAAGTAGTTGATTTAATTTGTTGCACGCGCGCCCGAAGTGAATCAAAGTCCTTTGCTTAAACGAACGTCGACGAAGTCAGAAACTAGAGTCTTACGGATGGTCGCCGCTTTCCATTAACTTTAATCAATAGAGCCTTCTAATTTCCATTCATTCGAATGATATTTTACATAAATTGAGCCGAGATAAACTGTAGTATTACTATCCATACTCTTTGGAAACTCAGCTCTTTTTTTTCTACTCTTTTGAATACATTCATCAATAGTGAGTGAATAAAACTCCTCTGTTTCAAAGTTTGATACAATTCTGGGGTCAGTACCTTTGATATCAGTGTTTGTATTAACTCGAAGCAAACAACTGCTTACAGAAGCGTAAGTCTGAATCGGAACCAATAACATCAAAACTAGCAATTTCATAAATTCACCTTTCATTTATCCAATGTTTACTTCGTCCAATTCGCTCTAAAACTCTTCGAGTTTCAAAACAGCAGGTGCAAAGTTTCGAGATAGCTTGTTCTGATTTTAGAATTGAAGAAAGCGAGCCTGGTCCAGAGGTCCGATATGTTTTAAACAGAATGTAACTTCACCTGCGTTATTGCCAGCTGGTTCAGTCAAATTGGATGATAATACGTACGCACTTCCATTTCTTTTATGCACACCTGAAGAGCAAAGCGATACTCAAAAAGTTATAAACGAAACAGGACCAAAAAATACAGTCAGTCCTAACACATCTAAGGAGCGGAAAAACGTTGATTCGGATGCACAAAAAACGAATTGATCTTTGTTAGTGCTTCATCTTTTTATATCTTGAAGTTACTGGTCCAATTTCTTTCGTATATTATTTTTTCTTAGGAGTATTAATATTCACGCACATAGGATCCATATCGTTCAGACCGATAGCGTTCATCATTTTTTCCATCCCGTAAGTTGCAATCTGAATTCTACTGATCGATTTTTGACCAACACAAGGTTTGTTGTCTATGTACAGCTTTAATCCTTCTACTTGGCTATAGAGGTGTGGAAATGCATACATATAGGTGCCCTTATCAAACATAACATCTCGCGCTTTTTGTACAGTATATCCCATATATTTCATTTGATAGTAAGCCGACAAGCGCCCAGTACGGTGCATGCCAGATCGACATCGAAATAAAATTTTCTTTCCACTTTTCTTAGCACTCGTAACCCATTTATCAAATGAGATCAAAAAAATTGAATTTAAACTTTTGAAAGTGGTTTGTTTATTATTATAAACTACTTTCATTTGTGGGCATACGTCTTTGTACAACGTTTCACGTACGTCAGCATCGCCCGACATTACCATCACTTCGGTAATACCCATGTCGCAAATGTGCTTGATGTCAGATTTGATTTTTTCTGGCGAATCATCAAAAAGCATCCCAGGTCTACCGGAACGATAAAGTGCAAATCCGGTATCTGCATCGCTATCGATCATATGCAGATTCATATTATCAATATTAGTAAAATCTGGTTCTTCTGAAAATGCTTTCAGAGGTAAAACCGTAATTAATCCTATTGTATATAATATGATAAATAAATGTTTCATAAAACCTTTACACTAGATATTAATTGCTACAATTATCATTAATGCCAAGTATGTGCCATAATCGAAAAAAAAATAACGACTTGATTTCAATTGTTTACATCGAAGTATTCGTATTTACTCAGAGTTATTAATGTCTATGAATTAGACGCTTGTATTGAGTTTTGTCCCTTAGTTAAATACAACTTAAACATATACAGTCATATATGTATAACTATAGATGAGTAACTAGACCAATTCTTTGTTTATAATTTCTAAAGACTGAATTGAGGGGAGACTTAACATTCCTAATTTAGTTACAGCCGGTTCCCGTGCCTTTTTCAAGAATCATAGATTCAAGAGGAGCAAGTATGATCATGCTTCCAACAGCAGTCCCATCGAGCTTAAACAAACAGGGCTCAAGTGTTCCGTTGGTTGTCGAAAAAGTTTTTGGAACAAAAGTATCGTTATAGATCATACGACCTCTGGATGCAGCAGGTGCAAGACTCGACACTCCAGAGTTTGTCGCTGAATTTAGATCTTCACCCATGTTCTGCTGCCACTGACTGAGCGTAAGTGTATGCTCAGATGAAGCCGTTCCATTCCATACCGGTGAAAGCCCATTGTCATACCTTTTTACAAATGCTCTCGATGGATTGAGGGGATGAAAGATTTTATTGTTATTTGATGTTCCAAAGTCTGCAACCGCGCCCTGTCCGTTTGAATAAACATAGTGATTATAAAGCCCAGATGCGTTCGCTGAAGTAAGATAAATTTCATTGCCTGTTACGTGCTTATCAAGTTGAGGTACAAAACAAGGTGAATTGCTTCTAGGATCACAATTACCAGGAACTCCATTATTATAATATATAGATTGATCAGTAAGTATGATCCCTTTTTCACAATTAAATAACTTATTGTTTCTTACTACTTGATTCATAGTAGCTACAATCGTACCAGTTGCATCAGGGATCTTAGAGGTATCCACCAAAACACAAGCCCCGGATGCATTTTTTACAGTATTACC
>CAZPTV010000274.1:0-3473 GCA_964589335.1 uncultured Bacteriovoracaceae bacterium | reverse complement strand
CGTTTTATTGTTAGGCAGCTTGATATATTGGTTGACGAACAACGTTTGGCATTAGTAAAAGAAATTGAGTCATTGTGGGGAGGCGTTGATATTTTAATAAATAATGCTGGAATTTCATATCGTGCAGTCTTGGAACATATGTCTGAAGCCGATGAATACAAACAAATGGCAACAAATTATTTAGGACCAGTTGGTTTGATACGTGCAGTTCTTCCGTATATGCGCTCAATCGGACGAGGTAAAATTATTAATGTGTCTTCTGTGAGTGGAATGCTCGCAATGCCGACAATGGCGTCTTATAGTGCTTCAAAATATGCGTTAGAAGGAGTTAGCGAAGCACTTTGGTTTGAAGTCAAGCCATTGGGTATTGATGTCTGCATGGTGCAACCTGGTTTTATTAGATCAAATTCATTTAAAAATGTTTATTATACCGAGCAATCTCGACCCGAAGTATGTATCGATGCAGCTTATTGTGATTATTACAGGCACATGGCACCTTTTATTGAACGTTTAATGAGGTGGAGTTCTGCTACGCCAGAAAAAATTGCAAAACTTGTATTAAGAGTTATTCAAACTGAGCATCCACCGATTTGGATTCCAGCTACAATTGATGCTTTTATATTTTCATACTTAAAACGATTTGTTCCTAGACGTTTATTGCTTCCGCTTTTGTTTGCAGCACTTCCTGGTGCAAGTAAATGGGGTAAAGGTTATACGAATCGTAAATAAAAAAATATTTTAATTTAATCGATTATAAACAATTCGTCCGTTAGATAAGGTCATAACTACTGAAATTTTTGTGAGCGATAATCCCTTTTCTTTATAGGGGTCATTATCAAGTACGATTAAATCAGCACATTTTCCTTCACGTATACTTCCTTTGTAATGATTTTCATGAGCAGCAAATGCTCCACCAAATGCAAATGATTTTAGTACATTTTCTAAAGGTAATCGCTCGTGATGATTCCACCCTTTTGTCATAACACCTTCTGAACTCATGCGAGTTGTGAGCGCGTAAATTGAAAGAAAAGGATTTGATACATAATCCGGCCAGCCCGTACCCAACGCAATTTGAATCCCTCGTTTAGTGAGTGTTTCTGCTGCATATAGAAAAGGGGCGCGCTTTGGTCCAACGTGGTTGAGTAAAGTATTTTGATTTGCAACCATTTTAGCGGGTTCAAAAATTATACTCGTTTTACTGTTAAGAATTTGGTCCAAAACGGTAGGTCGTATAATCTCAAATCCAGAAATTCGATTTCGTAAGCGGGAATTAAAAAGAGATTTTCTTACTCGAACAATAGCATTGACCGCCATTCCAACTGCATGATCTCCATGCGCATTTAAGGTCACGGCATATCCGCTTTTATTTGCTTTTAATAGAAGCATATTTAATGTTTCTTGCGTGTATTTAATGGGTATTGCGGAATTTTTATCATCAGAATAGGGCTCAATTAGAAGTGCTCGTTTTGTATGTAGTGGTTCATCGATATCAATTGTAAAGCCCCCAAGATCGACCCATTCGGTATCTATTTTACCAACACGATCACGAATTATTTTTACTATTTCTAATTTTTCAATTGGAACCCAAAGTGAGAGACGAATTTTCAATTTATTGTTTGCAACAAGTTCTTTCAATAGAATTAAAATATCTTCCAATCGGTCTGCTGGTACTGTGGTTTGAACGCTTATAATTCCAGCTTTGATCAAGGCATCTTGAGCATCAAGGACGGCTTTTTTATAATCATCTTTTGTTGGAGTTTCTATTTTATTTAGAGATAAACCCAATCCCCCTCTAAAAAGGTCAATGGATGAGTCAATGAAAGCAGGTAGAACAACACGACCTCCAAGGTCGACTGTGATTGTGTTTGGGCCTTTTTCTTTTTCGACTAAAAAATTTGTTCCAACGGTATAAATGTTTCCATTTAAAATTGAAACAGCTTGAGTCCAAAAACTTGGTCCATCAATTTCATTTAAATGATCAGCATAGATTCTAGCATTTTTTAAAATTAATTCTGGAAACTGTTGTAATGTAGTCTGTGTTGTCGTCTGGTTAAAATTAGTCGTCTGATTAAAATTAACAGATTGGTCTTGAGCTTTTGCAAGTTCAATAAAACTGCATAAGCAAAAAAGAGAAAGGAAAATTAAAGACGCTCTAATATTAGTCGCCGTCACAACCAATCGCTTCCACAGGACATGCTTCCATTGCAGCTTTTGATGCCACTTCTTCTTCTGGGGTCGATGGTTGTTTATAGAGAAATGAGTATCCGTGAGAGTCGTTTCTTGTAAAATTCTTTGGGGCTTCAGTACGGCAAGCGTCGCAATCGATACATTGATCGTCAACGTAGTATCGTCCTGGTACATTATCGGGCCATTTTTTGTTCTTATTTGCCATGTTGCAAACCTCGGTCTTTTTCTTTGTTGAACCTTTGATATACTCAATTTAATGAAGCGGATCAAGATCATCATTAGCGATTGTCATCTTTCTGGTGGATTAAACTTTGAAAGTAAGAAAAATCCACATGAAGATTTCTTTTTTGACGACGAAATGGTCGAGTTTTTCGAGTATTTTTCTACAGGGCAGTATGGTGATGGATGTGAAGTAGAACTACTAATTAACGGTGATTTTCTTGATTTTCTAAATGTCCCATATCGAGGGGAGTTTGAAGAGGTCATTACAGAGCAATTTGCACTTTATAAGCTCGAATGTATTTTGGCTGGACATCCAAAGGTAATAAGCGCGTTGCGTAAATTCGCATCGCTTAGCGGCAAAAACATAGTTTATAATATTGGTAATCATGATGCAGATTTGTTTTTTCCAAAAGTTAGACGACGACTGATTGAAGCGATTGACCCAGAGGGGAAATATCCATCAGAAAAAATGAGAGTGAATTATGAGTCACCTGTCATCAACTTGCCTGGCGGAATACAGGTTCACCATGGAAATCAATTTGAAGCCGTACATGTTTTTAACTATGTGCAACCACTCCTTACAGAAGGATTAAAAGATCCAGTTTTAAACATTCCATGGGGCAGTATTTATGTTTTAAAAATCGTAAATCGTTTGAAGTGGGAACGTGAATACGTTGATAAAGTACGCCCGATAAAAGCAATGATTCTTTGGGGTTTGCTCTTTGATACTTGGTTCGTATTAAGATTTGTTTTTCTAACGGTTTTTTATTTTTTCAAAACAAGATTTGTTTATTCGCCAAATCGAAAAAGTCGCTTGAGTGTCACTTTGAAAATTCTTCAACAACAATCACATACATTTTTGCAAAACCTAGAAGCAGATGCGCGTTTGTTATTAGATCAACATCCCAATATTCATACAGTAATCATGGGACATACACATTTTCCAATGCTCAAAAGCTATCCAGACGGAAAAGTATATTTGAACACTGGAACTTGGACCAAGATGATTAATTTAGATTTGCGTGGACTTGGCAATGAATACCGTCTTACTTTTGCTAAAATTG
>CAZPTV010000273.1:0-3475 GCA_964589335.1 uncultured Bacteriovoracaceae bacterium | reverse complement strand
GAAGTGCTAAACTAAATTATAAGACAGGTAGTGCAGAAAAGGTGAATGGCGTAATCCAATTGGACCATTATGAACTTGATAATGGAAATGGAACTATACAGCTTGAAAAACCTGTACGGCTTTTAATGAATGATGGGGATTATGAATTTTCTGGCGCAAGAATATTCGGAGAAAATACTGACATTAAAATTAATGGAAAAGTTAAAAACCAAATTACGAACTATGTCATTGATGGTGGTTTAAATTTAAAAATATTAGAATTGATCGTCCCTGAGCTGCAAAATGTTTCAGGTGTAATTGGCTTTCACAGCACGGTAACAGGTTCTGTTTTGAGTCCGACATTTAAATTAAATGGATTGGCCGAAGATATTTCAGTAAAAGCAAGATCGCTACTACAATCTTTTGAAAACCTAACGTTTAAAGTAGATTGGTTAAATGAAAATATAACCGTGAGTGAAATTGTAAGTAAATATGCGGGTGGAAAAATTTATGGTTCAGGTAATGTTGTATTATTCGCAAATCAGGCACCCAAATTAAATTTCAATTTCAATTTAGATAATCCAAAAATTACGACATACCCTGTAGTCTATGCAAGAATGAATGGAAAGCTTACGGTTTTTGGTGACGATTTGCCTTACAAAGTAAAAGGAAAATTTCAAGTCATTGATGCACTCATTAGAGAGAATTTTAATTCAAACGAAGGTGCAAAAACATTAAAAGTCTCAAAGTTTATGCCATCGATAAATTCAAAAAAAGGGGGAAACAATTTTGAACTATTCGATTTAGACTTAGATTTAAAAGCAGATCGAGGAATTTTAGTAAAAAATGATCTATTTGACGGTGAAGTTAAGGGGAATCTAAATATTCTTAAATCCATTCGATCTCCAAGTATTTTAGGTAAAGTAAATGTAATCCACGGAAAACTATTATTTAAGGATAGTTATTTTACAATTTCTAGCGGTGAATTATTATTTAATAATCCTGCGATTTTAGATCCTGAGATCAATGTCTCCGGACAGACAGAGTTAAAAGGATATAAAATATTCTTGATTTCTAGCGGTAAGACCTCGGATTACCAACTCAGTTTTCAATCACAGCCGATCCTAACACAGAATGATATTGTAAATTTATTAACTTTCGGCGTAACAAGTGCGGGTTATGAAAACATAGCTCGAGGAAACAGAGAAGCGTACACTCGAGACGAAATGTACGGATTAATATTTAATCAAACAAGTATCAATAAAGGAATACAAGAAAAACTTGGAGTAAAAGTTAAATTAGATTCGAGTCAATCAGGCATTGCAAATGAAAGTGCATTTCGTGCACATTCGGGGGATGCTTCGACCAGTATTTCTCCCCGAGTTGTATTGCAGAAGCAAGTCACAAAAAATCTATCGGCATCAGCGGGAACGACAGTTGGAGTGGGTGAAGGCAAACAACAAAACCTTGATCTCGAATATAATATTGGAAAAAGTTGGTCTCTCAACGGAGTCTATGAAGATCAAAGAGGTTCATTACCCGCTAATTCCCGTTCATCGATGGGTGCTGACTTGAAGTTTAAAGTGAGATTTAAATGATGAATAAAATTATTTATAAATTTATATTCATTTTAATATTACTCTCATTTCACAGCGCAGCCGCTGTAGAGATATCGAAGAAAAAAGTAAAATCAAAAATAGAAAGACAAGTCATTTCAGAAATTAAAATCATTGGATTGCAGTCTATTGTAAATAAAGACATTGAGGCACTATTGCCTGTGGCGCAAGGTGAGATTTACAAGGAAGAATCCCGCATCACAAGTTCGAAGCTTATTAGTGATTACCTTCAAAAGAGAGGTTATTACAACTCCAAAGTAATGATTAGTATGAACTCAGATTCTGAACTCATCATTGAAATAACAGAGAATCAACCGTGTAATATACATTCGATACGCATCGCAGACCCTCCAAAGAGAGGAAGCACATATCAGTTTCTTAAATTTAAAAAGAAAATTGCAGGTATTTTAAATTTACAAATTGGCCAACGGTACGATGAAGAACATGTCACCGAGCGCATTCGTTCACTACAGGAATTTCTAATTGAACAAGACTATATTTTGTCGAACACAGATAAAATCAATTTAAATTATAATGAGGATAATACGTTGGTAGACGTAGATTTTCAGATTGAATACGGAGAACGGATTTCCTTCGGTTATCAGGGTAATAGCGTATTTACTAAAGGTGAATTAAATGAATTTATTACACAACTAAGATCAACGGGTCTGGGTAAAGACTTTATTTCTATGATTAAGAATAAATTCGACGAGGAATACAGAA
The DNA here is from genome assembly GCA_964589335.1 of uncultured Bacteriovoracaceae bacterium. Lineage (GTDB taxonomy): Bacteria > Bdellovibrionota > UBA1018 > UBA1018 > UBA923 > CAZPTV01. Next base: position 1,157 of record CAZPTV010000273.1, on the reverse strand, counting down.
AAAAAGCATTTAATAATTTAGAAATTAAAACAAAAGTAGTTGAAACAAATAATTTAAAACACGTCACCTTTATTTTTTCTGAAGGTAAAAAAGCACGACTTGATCATATTTATTGGGAAGGTTTAACAAAAGAAAATGAAATTAGAGCAAAAGAAATATTTGAGAAAAATGTTACCCGAGTTGTAGAGCGCGGATACTTTGTAGAAACCGATATTATTAATGGGATTAATAGCGTTGTAGATGATTTTAAAACACGAGGATATTTAGATGTTAAACTTGTAGCAAAGACCATACAGCCAGTTGTTTCAAAGTGGATCGAGTACGATCATTTTAATGTCATTGTACAAATCTCAGAAGGTGAACAGACCAATGTTGGTTCAATCGATTTAAATGGATTTACATTTATCGATCTTTCAGATGTAAGAAACACTCTTAAGATTAAAGAAGAAAATCCATTTAACCCATACGCACTAGAAGAAGGAATTGAAAAAATTACATTAAATTATAGATCTTCAGGTTATTTTGATTTTAAAATATTAACACCCGATGCAGACGTTGTTAAATTCATTAATAATAATCGGATTGCAAATATACGCTTATCCATTCATGAGGGTTTACGGTATAAAGTGGGTGAAATTCATATTCGCGGATTAGAAAAAACAAGAAGGCATATTGTAGAAAGAGAGATTAAATTAATTCAGAATGGTTGGTGGACTTCTGAAAAAATAACTGAGACAGAAACCAATCTTAGGAAGTTGGGCATATTTTCTGATGTTCAGTTGAAACCGGTCGCATCCGCTTATGGAGAAGAGTTTAAGGATCTTGTTGTTGAAATTAAAGAGGGACAACCCGGATCATTCGAAGCTGGGCCAGGATACCGTTCAGATCTAGGACTTCGAGCGTTTACGCGTTTAAGCTATGCTAATTTTTTTGGAAAGAATCAGATCGGTACTCTTGGGGTCGAGGTGAATAGAAGAGTCAATGAGCACTTTAGATTTCTAGAATATAAAATAGATGCAGCATATATCGAACCAAAATTTTATGGCAGTGAATATATGTTTACTTCAGGGTTTAGTGCAACTAAGCAAAGATTCCCTCCGGATTTTAATGCGGTTACAACAAATTTCTCAACTGGATTTGAAAAAAAATACTTTAAT
>CAZPTV010000272.1:0-3486 GCA_964589335.1 uncultured Bacteriovoracaceae bacterium | reverse complement strand
AGCGCAAACAATTAGAGGGTTTTTGCCACCCATTTCAAGCTGTGTTCGAGCAAGACGTTTTGCAGCCATTGCATGAATCTGAGTTCCTACTTCATTTGAACCTGTAAAAGATATGGCTCGAACCCTCTTATCATTAACAATAGTATTACCGACGGTTGCTCCTCCTCCAAAAACTAAATTGAGCACGCCCGGTGGGAGTCCTGCTTCTTCAAATGCTTTTACTAAAAGCACAGCACACCCTGGGGTTAATGATGCGGGTTTAAAAATAATAGTATTTCCCTCAAGCAATGCTGGTGCAATTTTCCAAGCAGGAATACAGAGTGGAAAATTCCAAGGAGTAATGATTCCAACTACGCCCAAAGGAGTTCTCGTAGTGTAAATTAATGTATTTGGCATTTCAGATGGAATGATATCCCCAACCGGACGACGACCTTCACTGGCCATAAACTCCATTACATTAATTGTCTTTAAAGTTTCACCTCGAGCTTCATTAAGATTTTTGCCTTCTTCTCGAGTCATTGTTTCTGCAAAAATTTCTAAATCTCTTTTGATAATTTTAGAGGCTTTTTCGATATATGCCCCTCTTTGCGGACGTGGAAGTCTTGACCAAGATTCTTGTGCTTCCTGTGCCGACCGAATTGCTTCTTCAACATCTTGTGTTGTGCAACGAGAGATTTTACCTAATACTTCAGATGGATTAGCAGGATTTATATTCGCATCAAATTGATTCGAACTACCCTCTTTCCACTGACCGTGAATATAATTTAAATAAGTTTTTTGTGTCATATTCACGTGTGCTTATAACAATAAGCGGCGAGTGGAAAGTACAAAAACCATCTGCAATGCGTTGATTTTTGATGTTTTTTAAAATTAAGACCAAGGTGGCATTTTATCAGTCACCGATAGAAATTTTGGTGAAACTGTTATTTCTGAGGCCAAATATCCTGTTGTTAAATGTAAGTTTTCATAACCAAGTTTATATAAGGTTTCTGCTGCTACGTTCCCATTCATTCCTCTACTCAAATGATAGTCTATATACACTTTCGCATTTTTGGGAATCGATTTAGCCTTTTCTATAAACTCTTCACAGCTTGATAAACTCAAAAATTGAAAGTTTTTTTTCTTGGCAATATGATCCCACGTAAGACGAATGCACTGATCATCGTCGATTAATACTACTGCGGGACTGCTCTCTACTCTTTTGATTTTTAGCGTTGGAAGTATTGATTTTGGTAAAAGTCTAATTTTGTTTTTTACACAACAATATATGATCTGAACTTCTTCAAATCTACTAGTAACTAAGATTGATTGATTTTCCAATTTATAATCTAAAATGAATTGTAAACCAGAATATTGTGTATTTGTAAATTCATAGTCAAACAAAAACAATCTTGATACTTCGGAGCCAGCACTGTGTTGAACAATTTTTCTTAACTCTACAAGCGAACGAACGGAAACTAATTTTAGTTTAGGATAGTATTTAAATTTTTCAATCCATGCCATTTGAACCGAACGATCATCATCAACGATATAAATCTCATCTATAGTATCAAGCTCCAATTCTGTAATAAACCAATCTGGCTTTGCTGCTTTCGGTAAACGAACGGTGGCTTCAGTAAATTCACCGACTTTTGAATTGATTGATATTTCTCCACCCATTTTTTTAATGGTTTGGCTTGCATAATAAAGACCTAGACCATTGCCATTTACTTTATTATGTGTCGAACCCAATTCCATTAACTGAGGCAGAATTTCTGGAGAAATTCCGCAGCCTGTATCGCGAACTTTGATTAAAAAATAATCATCTGAATCTATAATCTCTATTACAATTTTACCAATATCTTTGATTGCATCGAATGAATTATTAATCAGATTAGATAGGATTCGCTTTAAAGCAACAGGATCATTAGTTGAAAATATTTCTATTGGACAACTTCTTAAAATCAAATCAACTTTATTAGAGCTTTGATAGGCTTGACGCTTTTCACTTATTATCGCTTCAACGAGTGCTCTAACTAAATAAGGGTATTTTTGTTTTTGATCTACACAATGAGAATTATTTGAAAGCAGATTGTTTGCAATATCACGAATTCTATTAATTGCATTCCGTGCAATTATTCGTTCACTTTCAGGCAGGCGGGCAAATGATTCTACGAGACTATCTAGGGCTGCTAAAGGACTCCGTATATCATGTGCAACTTGTCTGCTGAGATTAAATAATTTAAATGAATTTTCTATTTCCTTACTCATTGTAATATGCAGAATTTTCTCATACTTACGAATTGAAAGAATTATAAAAATCATTAAAAGCAAAAGCAAACTATCTGCTAAAAATATATATAAATAACCTAGAGACGACGTATCGAAATATTCAGTCTGAAAGTAAATAACAAATGTATTTTTTGACAGATCACTGAACTCTGGATTTTTATAAAACAAATATTGTTTTTCAGATACACATGAGTTTGCAGTAAATACACCACAACCATTACTTAATCTTTTGATTTTTTCAAACTCATCGTGATGCGCGGGATTAAATATTTCGAAATCTTTATCATCTTGAATTATTTTTCGTCGAATCAATTCGTCTCGCAATGCGCGCGTGTCATTAAGTATTAAAGAATCCGAATGAGATTGAATCACACTTTCAACCGAAACAACCTTTTGAGATTTAATATGCTGGAGAAACACTTTCTCAATTGCCGTATTGAATCCAAATCCTGCGACAGTAAATGCAAATATTAAGGAACAATAAACCCACTTGAATTTCGATGAAGATATACGATTGAACACCTTAGTGCACACTCATTTGCCAAAATTTAATATCCCCATCGTAATTTGTAACACCATCTATATTGACTTTACTCTTATCGTACAAATGTACATAAGATCTCACAACAAGCGGGATCACTCTTGCATCACTAATTAAATTATGACTAATTTTTTTAAAAATTTCACTGCGTTCAACTTGATCCATGGAATGGGTTGCTTTTTTAATTAAATATTTTTCGTCATCCGTTGCTTGCAGTATTGAATAGGGCGACAAAAGATTTAGATGAAATTCAATTTCTGGATAATCTAAGTTCATTCCTTGACCAAAAATAACATAATCAAATTCATTTTCATTTTGTCCAAAATTAAATTGTCTTGAATCCACTTCAATATTTGAATCAATTAATGTTTTTATTATTGCTCTATAAAATGGCGAGGTGTTTTCGCGATAACCGAGTTTAATTTTTTTAGGTAAAACTAAGTCTTCTTCACTCCAAACCATATGAGCCCTAGAGTCTAAACTTCCAAAAGTATGTGGAGGCAGTAATTCATAGGAAACTATTTCAAACGCGGAATTTTTTTCATAATTTCGATTTAATTTTTTATTAAATAAATTTGCAATGGCCTTTCTATTACTGGTGTTTAAACTATCATTTTTTTTTGAACTTAAATATGTCGAGTATGAAGGCCGCGTTGCTTTATAAGAGAAATGAG
>CAZPTV010000271.1:0-3487 GCA_964589335.1 uncultured Bacteriovoracaceae bacterium | reverse complement strand
CTAATGTCTTAAATAAACGAATCGCACCTAAGACATCATATCCGGGGGTATGTTTTTGAATAGCAGTTGCATAGAATTGTGCAGCACTGTTTAATGCTTTTTCTTTATTCTCAGCTCCGGGTGCATCTGGATTTTTTTCAATATACGCCACTTCCATTTTTATGTATTTAATCGCAGATCCAATATCGTCAATCACATAGTGAACCAATGCTAAACGGTCTAATGCCATACCGTAAGTGGATCCTTTATATTCTACAAGTTTATTTAAATAGTAGATGTTTTGTTTGTAATCGCGAGCATCAAATAAAATATCTGCAAGTGCAAGACAAGCAAAGTTAGCATCTGGTGCATTCGGAAAACGATCGACCACTAATTTGAAATCATTCGAAGCGTCTTTAAATTTTTTCAATTCTTTATAAGCTTTTCCACGCAAATAATGTGCTCGAGCTAAAAGATCTCCGCTTGGGTTGTCTTTTACAATTTTTGTTAGATAAAATACCGCTTGATTTAAATAATTATGAAATTCTCTAAAATCAGTGGGTTTTTTCTTGATCGATCCAATTCGAGCAGCGAGACGAAATTCAATAGAAGCGCATCCGAGTAAATTTTCAGCAACACGAGATAAAATAATATCTTCTTCGGGTGTGTTTGCTCTCTGCTTTGCTAATTGAATTAAAGTTGCAACTGATTTTTTCTTAGCAGTTAAAGCGAGTTGATCCATCTCTTTTGTGGAGAGGTCTGATGACAAATCATTTTTTGAGCCAAACTCACTGCTTCCTTCATCCGATGATTTTTTAACAACTTTTGGTTGATCTTTCGGCGGAGCAGAAAAGGCGTACTTTTCTTTACCGACTTGATTCAGGATCGCGGTAATTAATAATATGCGTATGAGTTTGTTTGTTTGCCATTTAGTTTTCACTGTGCCTCAATCACTACTAACTTGAAATCGACAAAGCCTGCCATTCCAGCAGAACTGAGCACTGACTTCAATGTAGAATATGGTGTTTTTTCATCTGCTAACAACATAATTTTTTTAGAATTCATTTTCGCAGCACTGTCTGCACTTGGTGCAGAAGCGACGTCGCGACGTTTCTTTTCTTTAGATAGATATATATTTAATGATCTTGATGTACGGTTTGATTCGTAATCTGCAGGATCAAATTTAAAATTACGTAAATTTGTAATCGGTTTATCGTCAACTAGAATAATGTTTGGTGAAATCTCAACCTTAAGAACATCAGCAACTTCATCTCCACCTTTTGCAGAAGGTAAGGTTAAGTCGTTACTTGGTGTTAAATTTGAAACACCCGTTGAAAAACTTTTTAATAGGAACACAAGAAGGATGGTAAAGATATCTGCCATCGATGTAATTTGAAGAACCATGTCTTCATTGAGTTTTTTTCGTGCGAAAAATCGACTATTTCTCATGTTCAACTCCGGTGTTTATTGATCGCCAATTGAAACGAGTGGAAATGATTCCCGAACTCCATCAATGACGTGAACAACATCTTTGTATTCAGTACTGCTTGTTGCAGAAACAATTGCACTATCAACGTCAGGATATTTTTTCTTATATGTTTTTAAACGTTCAGAGACATCCTGCCAGTTTGGTGCACCTTCGACAGCGGGGATGGTGAAGCTCGCAGATTCTTTACCTGAGATCTTCACCGTCACGTTACTGTTTTGAGCAATTTGCACTGAGACATTAATCGCATCTCGTTTTGCAGTAGGATTCGGTTCGCCATTTCCGTTCACTCCAACATCCATTACCGTAATTTGGAAAAAGGATGCTGAAATCAGAAGGTAGGTGATCAATACTGTAAAACAGTCAATGATCGGTGCGATGTTTAACTCAAAGTCTCCTTCGAGTTCTCCTCCTGCACGATGAAATGCGTGCAATTGCCCTTTCATAAATTATGCTCCCTTTTTGTATTCTGCAGGTGCTGCTTCAAATTCAGTTGCATAGAAACGTTGTTTTAAAATATCCAACGTTTTTACAGCAGCTTGATCGATATCAGCATTGATCTTATTCACTCTTGAAATGAATACGCTATAAAGCATCATACAAGGAATTGCGACTCCAAGACCCATCAGGGTTGCATTCATCGCTGTCGAAATACCTGCAGCTAATAGAGCAGCTCTTTGTTGAGCTGATGCATTACCTACGGCTTCGAACGATGTAATCAATCCCCAAACCGTTCCTAACAATCCAAGCAACGTTGAAACGTTTGCTATGGATGATAAGAATGGAACACGCATTTGAGCTTCATGATGAGCTTCTGCAACAGCAAGCACCAAACCATCTTCGATCATCGCTTCAGGTTGGTGAGCGCGGAGAAGTCCTTCACGAGCTACGCGAGCAACCGGCTTATGCTTATATTGATCACATAAAGCAATTGCCTCTGCGAGTCGGTCAGACATTACAAGATCTCGCAGCTTATCATAGAAAGCAGCAGAGTTCTTCATGGGATATTTACTAAACAACGCCGGGTATCGATCCCAAACGATCCACAAAGCGAAGAAGCCAACCCCTAAAATGGGGAAGACGTGCCAGAAATTATCTTTAATGAATTGTAATAGTGTTATCATGTTTTCTACCCTCTACCTTCACTAACGTATGTTTTGCGGTAAAACTTTAATTACAGCATCATTTGAGTAGGTATTCAGGCAAAAAATGCCCTATTTTAGTCCTATAAAATGATGGTAAGGTTAATAATAATTATTAATCGGTATTTTCATGAAAAAACATCATCAATTAATTCAAAGAAAGACATGGTTTTGGACGGTTCTTGCCTCAGGACTATGCTTACAATTTTCCTATACAGAAACAATTTTACCTGCATTTTTCATTTCGAAAGATAAGAACAAAAATCTCGTGAAATATGATTTAAAAGTGAATGGAGATTGTTCTCTTAATAGAGATGAGCCTTTTGACTTTTATTGGATGAGTTTTAATGACAATAAATTTGAACGTGAAAACATGAATTTTATTGAAAAACATTACTATGGCGTGAATTTAGATAAAACAGATAATCAAGAAGTGAAGGGTGAAGTTAAGATCCTTAAAAAAATGAATTTAGGCATGGTACTGACTGTAAGGCTTAAAAAAAATAATGGAAAATGTGACGTTGAATCGCTTGTGAATACAAAAGATGGAGAAGTCCTTTTAAAAAACATACATTTACAGAAATTTGATGGTCAGAAACCCAGTGAACTCATAGTGATTGGTAAGAATTTAAAAAGTAATCAAGATGTGAATTTATTAATAGATCTTAAAAAGCTTCCACGTAGTGACGATTAAAACTACAAATTACATATAATATAGACAATGGATAATCAGAATACTACTGTGGCAAAAATTGCCTATATTTCAGTATGGTAAATTTTTTTAAAAAAAAAGCCCCGCAATTTGCGGGGCTTTTCGTGGTTGTGCCAACTAATGTAAAACGATCAAAGTTGAAGGCAAACCTTTATTTAGATTGATTGT
>CAZPTV010000270.1:0-3492 GCA_964589335.1 uncultured Bacteriovoracaceae bacterium | reverse complement strand
AGTACATTCGACATCCATAAGCTTCACCTATCGTTACAATAATTTTTGTATTTGCATTATATTCAAATTTTTTAATTGCACCCGACATTTGCTTATAAATTGAATAATCTCTGATTTTTTTCTGAGTATAAATTGATTTAGAATTCGTCAGCATGAAAGAAGTAAATTCAAATCCATTTTCACCAACCCATTCAGAGTCAACCATCACATCTCGATCTTCTAAAACTCTTTGGATAGTTTTAGGTTTGAACCATGTATTATAATTTGGAATTCCATTGCTCTGAACATCAGCATGACTGATATTGAAACAAACAATACTGAGTAGCCATAATAAAATTATTTTCATTCATTATGATATTCCCATAACTTAACGTAGTTCACACTGATTTTTTTTGGTACGATGATCTTATGAATGATAACAACCAGGGAATAAATGAATCCACTGTCGATAAATTAGAGTTAGATACCCTACCGAATAGACTGAGTGCACTTCGAATTGCATGCGTACCTGCCGTCGTATATTTTTTAATCAGTGACGATCCGATGCAAAATTTTATTTCTGCAGTTTTTTTTGGAATTGCTGGAATTACAGATTATTTTGATGGTTATTATGCACGCATTCAAAAATCAACGACAGTAGTTGGTCAATTGCTCGATCCGCTTGCAGATAAATTTTTAGTGATTAGTTCCTTAATTATGTTGATGGCTTTAAATAGAATTGGACCAATTGTTGTTATTTTATTGATCTGCCGTGAAATGGCAATTACGGGATTGCGATCAATCGCTGCAACTGAAGGAATTGTGATCAGTGCAAGCAACATGGCAAAATGGAAAACGGGCGCTCAAATGGCGGCCATTCCAGCGCTCATGCTTCACTACACATATTTTTCTATAAACTTTCAATTATTAGGAACTGTCTTAACGTATATTTCACTCGCAGTTTCACTATGGTCAGCAAAGGATTATATTGTGGGTTTCTTTAAAGCTCTTCGTGAACGAGCCCATAAAAAACGTGAAGAACGTCTAGCAAAAAAAGCACAAAAAAGAGAACTTAGAAAAGCTAAGAAACTAACTAGGACCGAATAATTCGTAAATATATAATATTATTACAATATTTAATTATACGCAATGCGTTAATAATTGTTGATAGTATTGCTACACTATGTTATATCTCTCGCCTCTCTTGGAGGTCAAATTATGTGTATTTTGCGGAAATCCGTTTCTTTATATATTCTCACAGCTTTTTTTGCCTTATCTTTCGGTCAAACGTTAAGTCCTAAGCGTTTAGCTTGTGAAATAGTTGAGAACGATTCATCTGCCCTTACACAACTAGCTGCTGGCGAATGCAGATGTACATCTAATTCGAGTCCAGATTTAATGCCGTATTGTATTTATCAGGTTAAACCTGATGGGGCTGGGGCCGACGAATTGATTCGAATTTCTAGAGCTCAAATTAAACCGAGTATGACTGATCCAGACCGCATACTTCCCCAACCAGGATTAGGCGGAAGTACAATTACTTGGTGGTTTAATAATGCATCTTCAAATCAACAATTAGGACAGCTCTTAATTGACCGTGATAAAAGACATAAAATAATGGTGAATGATATTGTAACCATTACAACAACAATTTATTCATTTAAGAAAGATTTTAATCGAACCTTAGGTTTAAATGTTGCTATCAATTATGGCAATCAACCTCCCGCAACACTTTCAAACAAATTCGGTGCTAATCTTGCCCAAGGCTTGTTTCACTCTGCTGCAACATTAGGAAATCCTCTCGCATCTATGATTCAATTAGGTATTGATGCTTCCCGTGAAAATAAAGTGGTAGAAATTGTCGATGAATACACAACAAAGTGTGAAGTTGGAATATATTGTGATTTAAAAAGCATGAGTGGAAATTACTTTACAGGAAATAACTACAGCTCTTCTATTATTAGAAATGATGTTGGCTTTCGCATTCAAACAAGGCCTTACTTAGATATACAAGACAATAACCTTGTTACACTTGGTAGTCTGTATTTAACCTATAGTAAAAAAACAGAAGACCCAAACACCCCAGTTAAAGAATATGTTTTTTATGCTGGCAGAGATCTTGATATTAAAACTGATGGCATTCAAATACTTGGAAGTGAAGTATTAAATTTATCAACATCTGATAAGGAATTATTAAGTTCTGCTAAAGGCAAAGGTTATGAACAGTTTCTAATTATGCTCAAAGTTCAAGTACAACGTGGAGATGAAGCGCTCAACGCAGATACAGCACCAAATCCTTTTTTAGCGCAAAAATCATTTTCAGAATACTCTGAAGAAGAAATAGCATTGTTGAAAAAATCAAACCCGTCACTTGAAGATATTTTCAAATCAATTGAATGGACTTGTTATCCCAATTATTTAGAACCAATGAGTAAACAATCAATTTGTGGATTTCACTTTACAAAAATGAATACCAAATACTTACAGCATAAACTTAATATTGAATTCATTGGTACAAAGAATTTACCAATGAGTCCTATGGCTACACAATGCAACACTCTGGGATGTTTGTATAATTTAAAAGGCAATTATATTATTCCGATTACTGATTCTGGCAATCACAGCCTTAAGGTTCGCATTGAACTAGATAATGGCAGTCCTGTTGCAAAACAATTACGCTCATCTGAGCCAGTTAAAGGAATTGAGTTTCCTTTAGATTTCGATCCAAGTTTACCCATTGGAAATATAAGTAATCCTATTTCGTTTAATGCAAATTTAATTAAGATTTTAAATAAATAAGGAAATCTTTTCATGTTAAGATTTTTGGTTGCTTTCATCTTTAGCCTCTCCATATCGTCTGCACATGCAATTTTAGAATTGCCTTCTGAATTATTTACAATCGAAACTCTTGCAAACGAAATTCGCAGTCCAATTAATTTACGATTAAACGATATGATTAAGAACTATCGAATAGAAGAATCATCAGCAGGTAGAGTTTTTGAATTTAGAGACATCTCTCAAATGACAATTATGAGAATAAAATTTGTTCAAATATTAAATACAGATAATTCTGCTAGCCACGAAGAGTTAGAAATTCTTGATGGAAATAATTTGTCGATTTTTAAAGAAACAATCGATACACAAGGAGTGAATTTAACAAAAGTCGATATCTTAAAACGAATTTTGATGAAAGATACATCTAAAGATTTATATGGGCTTGCAGAAAATGAGAAGGATAAAACAATTAAGATAAATTTTAATATGAATCCATTTGTTACTGTCCATTCTTTTAGAAATGATTCAATTACAGATTTAAGAACTTGTGTACTCAATGAAGTCACAATCGGACAGTCTAAAGTATACACTCTAAAAAATACACTCATTAATGGTAGTAAACGAATCTTTGAATACATTCCCCACTCTAATTCGTTTAGATTTATAATTAATGGAAACTGGAACTATGCAAGCTGCACGATTCCAAACTACCGTGTTGAAATTAATTTTCCGATTGGT
>CAZPTV010000269.1:0-3510 GCA_964589335.1 uncultured Bacteriovoracaceae bacterium | reverse complement strand
CCAACACCATCGAAGGTTTGACAGGAATTTCTGGTATTTCAACCGTTGTCGTCTTGATCAGGCCGTAAGACATAGTACGCTCCTTCTGCTCTCATAAAGTCGGTCTACAAAGTCGGTCAAAAAGCATATTTGGGTTGACTGGCTTAGTGTTGTTTTGACATTAAGTGTACTCTATGATCGAAGAAATGTCAAGAGGGCGGAGAAAGTAACAGAGCCGTTAGCGTCAGCGTATGGACAAAACGTACGCTGACGTTAACGGCTCTGAAGTAATTGCTCTACAAGAACCCGTTACAAGGGGTGGTTAATCGTCATCGCCTTCTTCAACCTCACCTTTTTCAGGGTTAGAGTAAACCTCTTCGACATCGTCACTATTGCTAGCATTAGCAGAATTCGTAAAGACTTGAATCATCCACATTCCAATAAATAAAATCGCTCCCAAAGCCAGTGCACGCTCAACCAAGGCCTGAAGCGGATGTGTATGGTCTTTTGTTATTAAGTTCACATTCCGTGTGGTCTTTGTACTCTTCATAAGTCCATTCTCCTAAGAGTGTCATCGGTACACTGCTGGAAGATTTAATAGGTACAAATTTCTTACGGTAAGATTCTCTATTATTATGTCCGGAACAAACCCTCTGAAAGTCTATTAAGCTAGGTCCGATATACACGACTTAATAAAAAGCCATATACTTGTATCAATATTTTTTCTAATAATTACGTATATTTAAATAGTCTAATATTAGTTGATTAAAATAGTCATGTTTAATAGTATTAAGTTTAAGGGTGTCCGGGTATTGCGTAACGGGGGATATATTATGTTTCGTTTTGTTCATTTATTGTTGTGTGCAATATTAGCTATTTTTGCGGCAAGTGCGCTATCAGTGAGTAGTTTTGCTAAAGAACCTCAAAATCGAAAAAAAGTTCTTATGAAAGAACTTAAAGATAGTGAGGCCAAAGCTCTCAAGTACTCAAGAATGGGTCAACCACAGCTTGCGGATAAATTTTATAAGAAAGCTGTTAAAGCCCAAAATGAGTTAGATATCGTAAATCACAAAGATAAAGTATTGCGAAAGAAACTAGCAAGGCTTCATAAAAAAGATTCTTCTTCTGAAAGAAAATTCGCTTCTGTTGTAAAAAAAGAGAAGAAAGATAAAAAGAAGAAAAAAAATAAACGGAAGCATAAACGTATAAAAAAACATACGGCTGAGTTTCAATAAACTTACAATAAATTTAAATCAATTTAGGCCGGTTTTTGCAATTTTTGTAGAAACTGGCCTTTGTGTTTTTGATGATACAAAACTCTGTATACCCTTAACAATAGAACTCGCCATTGTCTCAATACGACTTGAGTATGCGATCTCCTCATTACCAATTTGAATTTTTCTGTCTTTAACAATTAAGCGTTTAAATTCAGAAGCGTAGTCGTAATGCATGCATTCTAAGTATGCGATTATGCCAGTTAGATTTTCACGATTTAAATTTAAGTTCCGAGCAAACACACCATCACGAACATAAAACTCTCTGGAAATATCTGGATTTTTTTCTAAAGGAATACCCATTCCCACTGCGATTGAATTTGCAATTTGTTGAGACAAATCGACTGAATTCAACCACCGCTTTGTGTTCAACAAATGTGCAAAATATTGATAACGATATTTACGTGATGGCAATTCACTTTCTAAGATTCCACCGGGCACATAAATTTTAACACCTTGTGCGCTCGTTTGCAGACGATTAGAAACTGAAGCATCATAATGAATCACAAGAGTTACATCGGGATTAAACTGATTGATTTTATCTGCACGAGCCTGCAAATCAGCTTTTAAAATAAAATAAGTGTTTCTCGATATTTCAGAAAAGATTTTCTTAGTATTCGTGTGATTTGAAAATAGATTGAATAAAGTTGGCAGATCATCACTTGAACCTATAATGTTTTCAAACCAAGGAGCATCTGATTCTTTTAAAAATTGGTCGCGTGCAAATGGATCAAGTTGAAAGGATTTATAATCGAGCTCAGATACAGGTCGTAAAAGGTCATGAGTGATCATCGTCTTTGCGCCGAGTGCTTCAAGTTCTCTTGAAACTAGCAATGATGTAATTAAATTCAACTCCCCTTCACTCACTCTTTGTCCAGATATTTCAACGAATTTTCCTGTTTCGTGATCCCAAAAGTTGCCCCCCATGTGTCCTGGATCAATCGCAACTCTTAGTCCTTGAATGTTTACGAAATCATTTTCAGTGCTTTCATTTTGTTTTGAAAAATTAATGGATGTATCTATGTTTTGCTTTTCATCTCTATCTAAAAATAGTCGAACTCCAAATTCATCGGCTTCAAAATAACGATTAAACTCTAGCTTGGGGTCAAAATACTTTTTCAGTTGTTGATAGCCTATGAGGGTTTGCGTTCCATTATAAGGATCAATATATTCTGGGTATGCTTTTTCTATCGGAGCATTAAATTTTTCTAAAATTTGTTTTTTCTTTAGAAACTTTGAACCTGTTCCACCACCTAAATCACTTGCATCAAACTGTGTTGATGTTGAATCGATATAATTTGAATCTTTGAAAATCGCTGTATCAACCGCATCTTCGCTTGCATTTGCAATATGAGAACTTGAATGAGAAATCGATAGAGCTAAAATAAAAATGGTGAAGAGTTTCATTTGAAAATCTTCACCAATCTTACACGCTTAGTCAAGTTCTATCAATTAGCCCTTTGCAGCAGCTAGCGCGGAACCTGCTTTAAACCAATTAATTTGTTCTGCAGTCATCGAATGATTTAACATGAACTTATCAGTGCCACCATTCGTGTGTTTAATTACGCATTCAATGGGTTTGCCTGGCGCAAGTCCAGATAAACCAATCAGTGAAATTTTATCACTCTCTTGAACTTTATCGTAATCTTTTGGATCAGCAAAAGTAAACGGAAGCACGCCTTGTTTCTTTAAATTCGTTTCATGAATTCGTGCAAAAGATCGAGTAATAACGGCAGCCGCGCCTAAATGCCGAGGACACATTGCTGCATGCTCACGACTCGAACCTTCTCCATAGTTTTCATCTCCCACTACAACCCAACGCATGCCTTTTGCTTTGTATGCTCGAGCAACCTGTGGAGTACCTTCACTTTTCGTTCCTGAAACAATATTATTTGTTTTTCCTGCTTCACCAGAAAATGCATTGATTGCACCCAAGAACATATTGTTAGAAATATTATCTAGATGACCTCGAAACTTAAGCCAAGGTCCGGCTGGTGAAATATGATCTGTCGTGCATTTTCCCTTTGCTTTTAGTAATAATGGAAATTCTACAAAATCTTTTCCATCCCACTTCGCGAATGGTGACAAAAGTTGCAAACGCTCTGATGTCGGAGAAACTTCAATTTTTACATTTTTTCCGTCAGCAGCAGGATCCGCATAACCCTCTCGCGTAGAAACAAATCCACTACGAGGCACTTCGTCAGCAATTTCGGGAGTTTGTAGTTTTATTTTTTTACCGTCTTTTGTTGTTATTTCT
>CAZPTV010000268.1:0-3513 GCA_964589335.1 uncultured Bacteriovoracaceae bacterium | reverse complement strand
ACTGGAAAGTCGAAAAAATTTAAAGCAGGTGACTATAAATTTAGCACAAAAATGAAACCAGACGAAGTAATGGAATTAATAATGTCAGGAGTTTCATTTGGTTTCCCCTTTACCGTACCAGAAGGACAAAACTTAAGACAGATCGCGGCAATCCTAGAAGAAACACGCACCGGATCTGGGGAAAAATTTTTGAAGCTCGTTCAAGATCAAAACTTTATTCGTAGCCTTGGTTTAAACCCTCCTTCAAAAACACTCGAGGGTTACCTTTTTCCAGATACTTATCTAATCGGTAGAAAAACACCGGTTGAAGAAATAATTAAGAATATGGTCAATCGGACACTCTCTATATTCGATGAAGAATTGATCAATCGAGTTCGTGAAATTGGTTTTACTGAATATCAAACCCTTACTCTTGCTTCGGTCGTTGAAAAAGAAACTGGAGCTAAAGAAGAACGCCCTAAAATAGCTTCAGTTTTTCACAATCGAATTAAAAAGAAAATGAAACTGCAAAGCGATCCTACAGTCATTTATGGAATTCCTGATTACTCTGGAAACATTCGCAAGTCAGACTTATTAGAAAAAACTCCTTATAATACCTATGTAATTTATGGACTTCCCTTGGGCCCCATTGGAAACCCTGGAAAAGACGCAATTATGGCAACACTTTTTCCAGTAGAAACTGAATACTTATACTTCGTATCTCACAATGATGGCACTCATGAATTCACTACAAATTATGAGGACCATAAAAATGCCGTTGCTAAATTTCAATTAAACAGACGCGCACGCGAAGGTAAATCCTGGCGCGATTTACATAAAAAACAGTCTCAATAATTTTTTATTGAATTGAACTGACAATTCCACCAACAAGATCGTAGGGAAGTGCTTCAGTAATTTCGACTCTCACGATGTCCCCTGGCTTTGCTTGCCCATCATTAATTAATACCTGTCCATCAATTTCTGGAGCCTGACCAGAATGTCTTCCTTTAAGTAATAACTCCGTTTCATCGGAAACGCCCTCAACTAAAACATCATAGATTTTTCCAATCTGTGATTTATTTCTAAGGACAGAGTATTCCTCGTGTAATTTACGAATTTCGCGTTGTCTTCTAACTCGGGTTTTCATTGGCACCTGATCTTCGAGCAATGCTGCTTTTGTTCCTTCCTCTTTCGAGTAACTAAAAGCACCGAGGTGATCAAATTTTAATACCTTAAGGTCATTTAAGAACTCTTGAAACTCTTCTTCCGTCTCTGAAGGAAATCCAGCAATCGTAGAGGTTCGCAAAACAATATTAGGCATTTTTTGACGAAGTTTTCCGATAAAATCAAAAATTTCCTGACGTGTAAATTTGCGATTCATTAACTTAAGAATACGATCATTTGTATGTTGAATTGGCATATCAAGATATTTAACGACTTTTTGTTCGTTTGCCATAATTTCAATCAGCTCATCAGAAAATTGATCGGGGTATGCATAAAACAATCGAATCCATTCAACTCCTTTTACTTTAGAAAGTGCTGGTAAAAGCTTTTCTAAAGTCATTTTTTGATAACGGTGTTCCATTCCATATTCGGTTAAATCCTGAGCAACAATATTAAGCTCTTTTACCCCTAGAAGCGCTAAGCGTTTAGTTTCTTCCACAAGCGATTCAACAGTACGACTACGGGTATTCCCTCTTAAATTTGGAATAATACAAAAACTACAACGTCGGTTACAACCTTCAGAAATTTTAAGATATGACGAGTAGCGCTGACCTGTAATAACTCTTTCATCAGTATCAGAATGAATGAAAACTGGCTTATTCACATATGCTCGATGAGGCAATTCGCCTTTTCTTGCCCAATCGACTAATTCAGCAATGCGGTGATATTCACCAGTACCAATAAATAAATCCACCTCTGGCATTTCGTTCTGTAACTGATCTTTATATCTCTGCGTAAGACAACCCGCTACGACAAGAGACTCACATTTTCCTTTGTCTTTATATTCGGCCATTTCAAGTATTGCATTAATCGATTCAATTTTAGACGATTCAATGAAACTACATGTATTAACTACAATGACTTCGGCGGCTTCTGGTTCTTGTACAATTTGATAATGACCAGCTTTCATACGACCAAGCATGACTTCTGTATCTACTAAGTTTTTAGGACAACCCAAGCTAACAAAATAGACACTGCGTTTGCATGATTCTATATTTTTTAAATTGTCAGCTGTTGGGTCTTGAAACTGCATAAAACCTCTTATGTTCTCATATTTACAAAATTAAGTGGAATATCAATATTCGCGGTCTTTAACATTGAAATAACCGTTTGAAGATCATCTATACTTTTAGCAGTGACACGAACTTGATCGTCCATAACTTGAGACTGAACTTTAAGCTTAAGTCCTTTAATGATATCCATAATTTTTCGAGCACGTTCTTTGTCTACGCCTTGACGTACCTTAATTTTCTGTCTTTTTGTTCCTAGACTAGCATCTTCTAATTTTTGGTAATCTAAACAGAGCAATGAAAGCCCACGCTTTGTAATTTTATTTTCTAAAATATCTTTTAGTTGTTGTAATTTATAGTCGTCATCAGAAATCAAAACGATCTCATCCTTTGAATATTCAATGGTTGATTTTGAACCTTTGAAATCAAATCGATTTAATAATTCTTTTTTTGCAATATTAACTGCATTGTCGATCTCTTGCAGATCTGTTTTTGAAACGATATCAAAACTGGGCATCGTACTTCCTCACGCCTTAGTCTATTTTATTTGTATTGGGAGGAATTTTGAACCGAAATATAGAATCCGAAAGTTCAACTCCCAGTCTCACATTACGAAGCTCAATCTCGGTTGTATTTTTAGTCGTATGCGAAAGTAGCACCTTATAAACCAAATTAGTCGATTTTTCAACGTAGAGGTCTATCTTATTGATATCACCAGAAGATTTAATGGGTTTTAATTCAAAATGAGCACTTTCAATCTTTTTAACCTTAAAATTCTTAGCGATATCAGCACCACCAGAAAGTAAACTGACTGCTAAATTTGACTGTACATCAACGGCTCTTTTAATCGCAACTTGACCCCTCTCGCCCTCTCGATAAGGTGGTGTGTAGTAAATGACTTCTTTAGAAGTAACGATGAGCAAATTTTTTTCAGGCTGAAGTGTTTCCCATCGAAATCGGTTAGGTTTCCAAATTTTTAACTCACCAGACGACTCACGAACCTTATTTAAGATTACATTTTTTTGTTTCTGAACAAATTCTGCCGATAACGTTTGCTTGTTTTGATAAGTTTTTCTAAAAATTTCTGACAATTCCTTGTTTGTATCGATTTTTTCTTCATCAGAAGACATTTTTATTGTTTCAGTCGATACTTTTGAGAGTTCTTCGAGCCCTTTTGAATCCACAGAAGGTGTCTTTTCATTCTTTTCTGCGTGTGCGCATGCCGAAACAATGAAAAAAAACAAAATTTTTGAAATGGATTGTACAAAATTACTCATTTTTTCCTCAATTTCATGTTCAG
>CAZPTV010000267.1:0-3514 GCA_964589335.1 uncultured Bacteriovoracaceae bacterium | reverse complement strand
ATCGATCACCCTCTTTTACGAAGCCTTCTTTTACAACTTTAAAGTAGACCCCGGGTCTAGAACACTTTAAAAAATCTTTTACTGCTTTCGGGTCCGACAGTCTAATTCCTAATTTAAAACAAGGCCATCGCGGTTGTGTTGCCTCTATTACAGCCTCCCCGACATTAAATTGATCTCCAATAAAAATCTTTCTTTCATCTAAATTTTCGAGCGTTAAATTCTCTCCAAACATTCCATTTTCAACAACATCTCCTGCCCTCATTTTGGTCCAGTCATCATATGCATCTAATCCAATTGCATACACTGCTTTTTCAATTCCGCCATGGTGCTTAAGATCAGCTTGCCCGTCACCTCGTATTCCCATTTTTGTAAAATAGACTTGACTCGAAATTGTATTTTTAAATATTCCTGTAAGTATGGGTTTCCCATTCCAAATTACTTCTTTGGGTAAACCAATTTGAATAGATATAATTTTCATTTTTATTATTTTAGAGCGGTATAGACACGATGAACATCATCAAAGTCATCAATGTCATTCAAAAAACTAACAACTTCTTTTTTTTCTACTTCACCCAATTCAACTTGGTTTTTTGCAATAAAGCTAAGTTCAGATAAAGTCACTACCCAGTTGTCTTTAACCAAAGATTTTGTAACTACGTCTAAGTCTTTGGGGTCAGTAAAAAACCGAGCTCCAGTATGACCGGTGGACACTTCTGAAGCCTCAAGTTTTTCAACATTTTGTGCACCAGCATTGATCGCAGCTTCTTCGATATCAATGCTTTTCGATATTGTTGCTTCTATAACTCCTAATCGGTCAAACATCCAAGCAACAGATCCAGAATTTCCAATTTGTCCTTTTCGAAATAAAAGTCGAATTTCTGCAGCTGTTCTATTTTTATTGTCTGTCATTGTTTCTACGATTACAGGTACTTTGTGTGGAGCAAATCCTTCATAAGTAATTAATTCGTAATTTACTTTCTCATCAAGTAAACCCGCACCTTTTTTTATCGCACGTTCAATTGTATCTCTTGGAACTGATGCTTTTTTTGCAGCCTCAACTGCTGCTCTTAATCGCGGGTTATTATCTGGATTTGGATCTCCAGCTTTTGCAGCTACAGCTATTTCTTTTGCAATTTTTCCAACAATCTGACCTTTTTTATTTGCATTGGCTTCACGACCAGATTGTTTCCACTGCGCGCCCATTCTAATTCCTATTTATGGCGATGGAGTATTAAACCATGTGTTGGATCATATGGAGAGACGCCAACAGTGACTTTGTCACCTACAATAACTCTGATATTAAATCTTTTCATGTTTCCGCCTAATTTTGCGGTTACAACAACCCCGTTTTCAAGAGTAACTAGATAATTACCCCCACCGGTAGCATCACTGATTTTTCCATCTAATTTTGCAAGATCGTCTTTAGCCATTTGTCCTTTATTCTCTTAGAAAGTTATATGATTTATATGACATAAAAGATTGAGTTGCGCATCATTTATCTTGATGTAAAAGCTCAATAATGCGATGCGTCTATAATTTGCTTTATTATCATTAATATGGGTTTGACTCTTTTTATAACCTTCTGTAAATATTGTCCTTCCTTAAGGTCAAATTTAATTTTAGGAGCTCTAATCATGAAAAAGGGAATACACCCTGTATATAAAGAAGTAATCTTCAGAGACGCTTCATGCGGCTTTTCAATTCTTTCTCGTTCCACACAATCAAGTAAAGAAACTATGAAATGGGAAGATGGAAATGAATATCCAGTAATCAATCTAGACATTTCAAGTGGCTCTCATCCATTCTTTACAGGCAATGATAAAATTCTAGATGCATCTGGACGCGTAGAAAAATTTAAAAAGAAATACGCTTCAACGACTGCAAAAAAGTAGTAGCTAGCCCGCAAAAAACGAATTCCATACATTGTACAGAGGTTAAGCTTCTGTATCATTAGAATTATACATTCAATATTTATGTTGAATCCAGGGAGGGATGAAACAAATGAGATGGAATTCTAAATTGATCTATTGGTCATTACTAATCAGTTTATTTCTTACAATGATTCCGATGAAATCTACTTTTGCTTATATCGGTGAGATTAACGGAAAAGTGATTTATGGAGAAGATAATCGAAGAGATCTTTACGATGTAACTAATCCAATGCATGCAGATCTAGCATGGTCAACCGTTGGAGTTTTCTCTTCTGCAGATGTAAAAGAAAATCCATCAACAGGCTTAGCAACTCTCACTTCTGAACAGTTTGGCTCTAGTTTTAATTTATGCAAAACAGAACGCTTTTTTGAACAACCATCAGCTGCCTTTTGTTCCGGATCCCTTGTTGGGCCCGATATCATTATTACAGCTGGTCACTGTGTTCGTACAGAACAAGCATGTGCTAATACTAAATTTGTTTTTGGCTTTAACATCAAAGATAAAAATGGAAAAGCGCCTGAAACTGTTCCTTTAGATGACGTAGTTCAATGTAAATCAATTATAGCTCGAGAAGAAACTGGCGATGGAGCAGATTTCGCAGTAATCCGCATTAATAGAAAGGTTACAAAATATAAACCATTACAAATTCATCGCAATCAAAACGTAACTAAAGGAATGAAACTTGTCATGATCGGTCATCCATCCGGTTTGCCGACAAAAGTTGATGACGGTGGATCTGTTCGTGATCCCAGCCCTAATGGATTTTTTGTTGCTACCACTGATTCATACGGCGGCAATTCTGGTTCAGCAGTTTTAAATCTAGAAACTGGCGAAGTTGAAGGTATTTTAGTTCGCGGTGAGCAAGATTTTGTTTATAAAAACGGATGCGTAGTCTCAAATGTGTGCACGAGTGAAGGCTGTAGCGGAGAAGATGTTACAAAAATTTCTGCTCTTGAAAAATATATACCTTAATTTTTAAGATTTAATCTAGAACTTAAAAACGTCTAAAGAATACTTTAGACGTTTTTTTTATATTTCTTTTACAAATAATTTTCGATCAAAACGAACTCTTGGGCCATAAACTCCATTAGGAGCTCTTTTACCTGCTGAAATAATCATCGTAATTATTGAATCATTAGAAAGCTTTAATATTTTTTTCACTCTTGAAGAATCTAGTCCTTCCATGGGACATGTGTCGTATCCAAATGCTCTAAATGAAAGCATTAGATTTTCACAAGCCAACGCAGTCGACTTTACTGCCCAAATTTTCATGTCGTTATTTGAAATGGGTTCTCTAGGAGTTGGAGATTTAAAACCTCTTATAAAAACTATTATTGCTTTTAAAAAACCCAATAAACTAAAAATTCCCTGCGTATATACGATTGGAACTAATTTTTTATAATATTGTAATGCAGAATTAGGTGTTTTGGTTCCTTTTTCTTTTTCAATTTTTTCAAAAGCACTTAACATTAGAGTTGAATTTCTTTTCCATGTATTTGTGCGTGCAATACAAACAATTAGCTCTGCAGCTGTTTTAGCAGCGGGTTGAGAAAGACATGCTTCAATAATTTGATTTTTAACT
>CAZPTV010000266.1:0-3518 GCA_964589335.1 uncultured Bacteriovoracaceae bacterium | reverse complement strand
AAAGAGAACGCTTTAGATGTAAGTAATGTTAAAAATAATGTTAGTAAAAAATATTTTCTCATAGTCCACCTCGTATTGTTATTAACTATAAAAGTGTGACTAAATAGTTTGTCATCGTCAATTAAACGTAAAAAAAAAGACCCCCAATATTTCTATTGGAGGTCTTATGAACGTTTGACCGTTTTAATCTATTTATTTTAATTTTACGAATGTGACTAGGAACGCAAGAATTACTAGTGACTCGATTAGTGCTAATCCTAGAATAAAAGGAACGAATAGCTTGTCGTAAGCGGATGGATTTCTTGAAATACCTTCAAATGCTGCAGCAGCTGCTTTTGATTGTCCAAGTGCTCCTCCGAAAACAGCGATACCAATACCAATACCTGAAGCAATCGCAGTAATTGGATTAATTGCACCTGCTGCTTCGCCGCCCTCAGCAAAAGCAAGTCCAGAAATTAAAAAAACTGTAACCGCACTCAATAAAATCATCATATTTTTTTTCATAATTAACTATTCTCCTTTCAAGAGTTTTTAATGGTCATGCGCCGTAGATAGATTGATATAAACCATTGTGAGAAGGCAGAATACAAACGCCTGCACAAAGGAAACAAACACACCGAGCGCATAAAATATTACAGGCACACCTACGTATGGGGGTAGATTTAAGAACGTACCCAAAACCATATGGTCACCCATCATATTTCCTTTCAGACGAAGCCCCAAAGTGATTGGTCTGAAAACATGTGAAATCAATTCAATTGGAAAAATCAACCAAGCAAGCCACCAAACTGGGCCGCAAAGATGCTTGAAATGTCCCGCGAGGCCATTCGCTTTGATTCCATGAAAATTATAATAAAGAAACACAAACACGCCCGCTGAAAAAGTGACATTATAATCATCGGTTGGCGGAAGCATTCCTGGTAAAAGACCTAAAATATTACATGCAAATACATATAAAAATAATGTCCCAATAAGTGGAAAATAGTGCTCGGCTGCATGTCTACCCATTACGTTTTCGCAAAATCCGTATAATTTCTCAGCAATAATTTCAAAAAAATTTCTAAAGCTTAATTTTGATTCGGGAACAATAACTTCTTTTGCCGCTTTCATTTTTAGTGTCGCAATAGCGCCAAATAAAACTAATACAATCGCAACAAAAAAGGCACCGCTCAAATGGTATGAGACGTGCTCTAGTCCTGGCAAATAGTTAAACCAAGTTGTTGTGCTATGGCCTTCCATAATAGCTCTTCTCTTTAATTAACAAATCGATGCCCAAATAAAACATCGATATCAATAAACAAATGCTTCCCATGAAAAATGGAATGACATGAACTTTATTAAATAAAACTAAAAAGGCAATGACTAATCCGAAAAAAATTACTTTTAAAAACAGTAGCATACCGAGACCCATCGGAGCCTTACTCGCACCGCTGGCGATCTGCATCCTAAATAAGATGCTGCTCAGTCTTCTGTGTAATTCAAAGTTGAAAAATGAAACACCCCAGCCTAAAACAAACCAAAACAAATCAAAAATTGTTCCATTAAAAATAAAAAAAAGAGCGCAGGATCCTACTGCAAGATAAATATAGGAAATATATTTAATAATAGTGATATGATTTTTATTTTTAAGACTTAGATCAGTCATTTTTAATCTTTTCAATTGTTTTAAACATTACAAATAAACCCAAAATCATGCCAATAATTGCACCAACTCCACCAAAAAGCTCACTGCCTTGTGCTTTATGATCAAAGTAACTACCTACATAATAGCCGGACATGGTAAATGCTATAATTTCCGTAACGATAAGCATTCCATAGGAATATTTATTCGTTGATTTCATATTGCCTTTTTTTTGTTGTGCGATCTTTAGCACGCGCTTCGCCATGTAGCAATAAGTTCACTTATCTTTTTCCTTTTTTCATTAGTTTATCTTTAAGTCTTTTTACTTTCATCTCTAGCGTGACGCGGGGCAGGTTTTTTTGCTTTATTTCCTGGTATGCAGCGAGTGCTTCAGGATACTTCTCCTGTTCTTCAAGACAATTAGCGATATTAAATTTTGAAAATTCTTCTTGTTGTGTGCCTGGAAACTCAGCAATTACATTCTGAAATAGTTTAATTGCTGAATCACAATCACCTTGGGTAAAAAGCGCATTTGCTACCTGATACTTTGCTTCGGGGACAAAT
This sequence comes from uncultured Bacteriovoracaceae bacterium, assembly GCA_964589335.1. Lineage (GTDB taxonomy): Bacteria > Bdellovibrionota > UBA1018 > UBA1018 > UBA923 > CAZPTV01. The sequence goes on along the minus strand of CAZPTV010000266.1, from coordinate 1,333 downwards.
CTGTTTTTTGGCATCTTCTCAATTAATTCGTTGTATGCTTGTATTGATTTTTGAAATTCCATTAATCCATATAGGCTTTTTGCAATTCTAATCATGAAAAAATCTTTTTCATTTGAATCTGGGTATTTTTCAATCAGTTTTGAATAGTGCTCATAAGCTTGACGATAATCTTCGAGTTTAAAAAAATATATTTCACCTATATTTTTTTCAGCGTTATAAATCAGATCTTTGTTTTTTGAAAGCAACACAAACTGCTTAAAGCTTTTTACTGCTTCGGTATATTCTTCAATGTAGAGATACTCGATCGTACCAATTCTAAATAGTGCTTGCTGCGAAAGAAGACTTTTTGGATCTTTATCAATGATTTTTCTAAATTCTTGAACGGCCGCTTCATACTTTTGATCGGTAAAAAGACGCTCTGCTAAAATATAATTATTTTTTCCGGTTTGTATATTACAAGCGATCGAAACAAATATGATGAAAAATAAATTAATGTAGTATCTGACCATCTGGCTCTACTGGCGTTTCGTCGTCTTCTTTTTCTGCCAGCAATTCGATACCCACAACGCTTTCTCCGTCATTTAAATTAATGAGTCGAACCCCTTGAGCAACACGACCTGTTTCGCGAATTTCATCAACACTTATTCTTAACGTTTGACCTTTGTTTGTAATGATCATGAGATCGTCACGATTCGTGACGGCTTTCGTTCCCATAACCGTACCGGTTTTATCTACCGTTCTCATTGTAATTACACCTTTTCCACCACGAGATTGTATTCGATATTCAACCGGTTCTGTTCGTTTTCCGTAACCATTATTTGTTACCGTAAGAATGGTAGTATCTGTTTGTTCTGGGCTTAATACTTCAAAACCAACCACCTCATCATCACTCTCAATATCAAAACCACGCACTCCGCGGGCGGTTCTTCCCATAGCCCGAACATCTTGTTCATCAAAACGTATACTCATGCCATTTTTTGAACATAGAAACACATGATCTTTTCCTGTTGAAAGCTTTGCAGCGACCAATTCATCGCCCTGATCAAACTGCATTGCTACAATTCCTACGTTTCTTATATTAGAAAACTGACTTAACTCTGTTTTCTTAATAACGCCTTTTTTAGTTACCATGATTACAAATTGATCGTCTTTAAATTCTCTAACCGGAAGAATGGCTTTAATGTTCTCTCCAGTTGCCAGCGCTAATAAATTTACAATTGCTTTTCCTTTTGCGGTTTTTGAAGACTCTGGAATTTTATAAACTTTTAACCAATGCAATCTTCCCTTGTCTGTAAAACATAGAAGGCAACTTAAATTACTCGTTTTAAAGATC
>CAZPTV010000265.1:0-3547 GCA_964589335.1 uncultured Bacteriovoracaceae bacterium | reverse complement strand
GTATTCGATTACCTGGGCCAGGTAACTATAGTTTTAAATGGGGTCAGGGTGAGAAGAGTGTGATCGTTGCGCCGGAAACGAAAAGGGTATTTTTATCGGTAAAGATTTAAGAAAAAAGTAAAATTTACAAAGGACATGAAACATTCTATGCATAAATACAAAACAATAAGTAATAAATCCGGTTAAAAAGAGAATACGTCTTGCAAATCATTTTTCAAAATCAACACTTCATTGTAGTAGATAAACCATGTGGCGTACACACCATCCCCGCAAGAAATGCAGATAAAAATAATCCAACTGATCTCATTCATGCATTTTCAAAATCTTTGAAAATCAAACTTTTCCCAGTACATCGATTAGATTTTGAAGTTTCTGGAATATTGTTAATTGCAAAAAATGCGGAAGCACATAAACAAGCGAGTCTATGGTTTGAAAATCGAACGATTCAAAAAACGTATGAGGCGCTCACGGAGTTAAATCCTGAAAAAAAAATTCAAAACGGTGATGCCTTTGAGTGGGTTCATAAATTACATCGGGGTAAAAAACGTGTTTTTATCGCAGATCACGGAAAAGAATCGATAACATTTGCAAAATATATCAATAAAATAAAATTCAAAAATCAAGATGCAATGCTTTGGCATCTCCAGCCTAAAACAGGGCGGTCACATCAACTTCGTTTTCATTTATCGAATTTTGGATTTCCGATTTTGGGGGACGCTTTGTATGGAGCAAAAAATTCATCACTTTTAGCTAAAAATACAATCGCACTTCGAGCGATAGGTTTGTCGTTTAAAGACTCACCAAATTATAATAACTATGATCTTCCGGAAGTTATTTCAACTTACGGAATTGAAGAGTGGATCATGAAATGAATCTAAAACCACATCGATCCGCACGCTACTATTCATCTGTGCTGTTTGATTGCGATGCTTATTTATTAGAAAATGGAAAATATTATTTATTCTTTATTTTTAAAGAAAAAAACCAGAATTATTTAAAAGTGATCGAAAGCGTTCAGAGTGAATTTTCATGGGGATCAATACAATCAATCTCAGGTGCATTGAAGCTAGCAATTAAATCGGAACCTATTAAAATATCTTCAACTGAATCAGATTTATGGGCGATCCATCATGATTTAAAATTTAAATTAGAAATGAATAATGTTTTAAATCCAGGAATTTTTCTAGACCAAGAAGAAACTCGTAATACTTTAAAAAAATTACTTCCATACAAGAAAGGTAAAACATTATTGAATTTATTTAGTTATACCGGGGTTTTTTCAGTGCATGCTCGAGCAAATGGAATGATTACAACGAGTGTTGATTTGAGTAAGCGGTATTTGGGTTGGGAAAAAGAAAATATGATTAAAAATGGATTTACCGACGGTTTTCGTCTGATTCCTGATGACAGCCGAAAATATTTAGAACGATCAATCAAACGTAAAGAAATGTATGATTGCATAATAATTGACCCGCCAACTTTTTCTAGAAATGAAAATAAAGTATTTAAGGTAGAAAAAGAACTTTTTGAGCTTGCGGGTAAGGCAGTAGAGCTTTTAGAGACAGCGGGTGTGCTTTGCATATCTACAAACGATTCTAATTGGTATGAAAGAACTTTTGCGCAACAAGCTAAAGATTTCGCCCGTGAGAAAAAATTAGAATATGTGTCAGGAGTGATTCCAGAAGAGTTTGCTCAGATAAACCCAAAGTATCCTCTGAAAATAGCGTTTTTTATAAAAAAAAATTGATTCTCTTCAAATCCAGATTACACTTTTGCACTAGGTAGTTTGTTGGTTGTGGGCATCATGGAAGATGCCTTTTCTCTTTTAAGAACCGCCAGCAGGAAGGATTGATTTCATTGCAAAGCACTGAAATGAACAAACGAACAGAAGCTCATAAAAATTTGAATGCAAATCTCCCGCAAGGCATTCAAATTACAGGAAAAACATCGACTGAGTATTCAGACATTCTAACGATAGAAGCGATTCAATTTATTGCAGACCTTCATCGTAAATTTAATTCAACAAGAGAAATTCTTTTAAATAATCGTATTGAAAGACAGCTGCGCATTCAAAAAGGTGAAAAGCCGAGTTTTCTAAAAGAAACCTCAAAGATTCGTTCATCAGAATGGAAAGTGGCAGCTTGTCCAAAAGATCTTGAAGATAGAAGAGTTGAGATTACAGGTCCAGTAGAAGCAAAAATGATGATTAATGCACTCAATTCGGGTGCAAAAATATTTATGGCGGATCTTGAGGATTCTTGTTCACCAACGTGGGCAAATATCATTGAGGGTCAAATCAATTTAAAAGCAGCCGTGCGCAAAACACTTTCCTTTAAATCACCCGAAGGTAAAGAATATCAATTAAATGATAAAACTGCGACTTTATTAGTTCGACCTCGTGGATGGCATCTCGAAGAAAAAAACTTTCTTGTAGATGGAACACCGATCTCTGCAAGTCTTTTTGACTTTGGACTTTATTTTTTTCATAACGCTAAAGAAGCATTATCGAGAAAAACAGGACCATATTTTTATCTCCCAAAAATGGAAAGTCATTTAGAGGCACGTCTTTGGAATGATGTATTTAATTTTGCTCAGGATAAATTGAGTATACCTCGTGGATCCATTCGAGCAACAGTACTCATTGAAACCATTCTAGCTGCCTATGAAATGGAAGAGATTCTTTATGAACTTAGAGATCACATGTCTGGTTTAAATGCTGGTCGATGGGATTATATTTTTAGTGTGATCAAAAAATTTAGAGACTTTCCAGAATTCGTTACACCGGATCGATCCCAAATTACAATGGCAGTGTCTTTTATGCGTGCATATACTGAATTATTAGTAAAAAGCTGTCATAAGCGCGGAGCTCATGCAATCGGAGGCATGTCAGCATTTATTCCGAATCGTAAAGATCCTGTAGTCACAGAAAACGCTCTCACAAAAGTTCGTGAAGATAAAACCAGAGAATCAAACGATGGGTTCGATGGTACTTGGGTTGCTCATCCTGATCTTGTTCTCGTTGCAAAAGAAATTTTCGATAAAAAACTTGGAACGAAGCCAAATCAAAAAGATAGAATGAGAGAAGAAGTTGTCGTGCAGCCAGAAGAGATTATAAATTTAAAGATCGACGGCGGAAAAATTACTGAAGCAGGTGTAAAAAATAATATAAGCGTATCTCTGCAATATCTTGAGAAATGGGTCACAGGGCTTGGTGCAGTTGCAATTCATAATTTAATGGAAGACGCTGCGACTGCTGAAATATCGCGTGCACAATTGTGGCAATGGATTAAGCATTCAGTCGATGTACATACATCCAATGGCATCGTCAAATGTAGTAAAAACTTTTATATAACAACAAAAGAAGAAATTTTGCGAAAAGAATTGGTCGATTTGCAAAAATATTCAAAGGCATCTGCAATCCTAGATGAATTAGTGCTGGGTGAGTGGAAGTGGGATTTTTTAACGATTCCGGCATATCGGTACCTATAAGGAGGAACGAACGTGAGTGCTGAATAAAAAAAAAAAAAAATGGCTCAAGAAATGAAAC
>CAZPTV010000264.1:0-3555 GCA_964589335.1 uncultured Bacteriovoracaceae bacterium | reverse complement strand
AAAAATCTTTTCGACATGAGGCTTATCGTTCGAAGGTTTGATTCACTTCCTTTGAACTGTGGGCACTACTACCAGCTGAGCTACAGAAAAGATTTTCGAAAAATACTGAGCTTTGTGCTGGATGCGGACATCGAAAAGCTAACTGAACCACAAATCGGAAGCTTGGAGTTGATTCACTCACAAGAGTGTGCTGTTTGGTCGAATCGATTTAAATACTTATTGCCCAATGCTCGTGTGCTTCGGGAAAATGTTTTTACGCGCGATCAAGAAGTCTTAAATGTCTTGCTTGCAGAATCCCATACACTTGAAGTGAAGCCTGATCTCATGTTGATGCTTCCAAAAAATGAAGGAAAACTTCCAGTTCGTGTTGCAGTCGAAATCGAACGATGCAGAAAAACCAATCATCGCCTAATCGAAAAGCTTCGAAAGTTTACAAGAGGAACCAGACTTGATGGAGTCATTTACATCTGCGGAAATGATGGAATCGAAGAGAGCATCAGACAGCTTTACTCGCAACATGTTCGAGATAAAGCGTTCCGCATCAATAACTATGCTGAAAGCTTTATGATGTTTTTAGATCCGAATACATATGCAAAAGACACAGACCTAAAAATGTTGGGAGCAGATCGTAAAAATGTAAATTTCCACGATTGGATACATTTTCTGTCGGTCACCAGTCCTCCTGAAAGACGAAACCAAATCGAGGCAACTTCAGCGGAAGCGCGCTGAAGATTTTAGCGACGGCAGATCAGGCAAATCATTTAGAAATCAGAATTGTTTTAAGTATTTGAAAAATTCTGCCCGCCGCTTTTGAACCCCTTTAAACTTCCGTGACTACACACCCCCAACATCGGTGGCGTGTAGTCACGGAAGACAGGGGTATATGCGGCGGGTAGTGAAAGGTAGTAAATGAATTACTCGAAGGAAATTAAGGATAAAAATGAGAATACTGGGGATGGCGAAAATAGCGAAAAGCGGATAATGTTAAATGGAATTGCTGGTTCAAAGGATGCGGAAAGTGTATCGAATCAGCGAAAGCTCTTTGAAAATCAGGCAGATCATTGGCTCACAACAAAAGAGGCAGCGGAGTACTTACGGATTACTGCAAAAACTTTATTGAACCTTACCAGCAATGGCAAGATTCGGTATTTCAAGTTTGGCAGACGTAATCGCTTCCTCTTAATCGACCTAAGAAATCTTCTTCTAGCGAATTCTAGAGGAGGTTCTTATGGCTATTAAAAAACAATCAAATGGTACGTTCACCGTATCTTATTACAAACGTCATCCGATCACACGTGTTCCACAGCGAGTAAAACAAAGTGGAATCAAATCGGAAGCCGAGGCCAAGCGAGTGCTGATGCAACTTGCTCTAAAACTTGAGCAACGCCTTCACGAAAAGGTCGTCCCAAAATGGCAACCCTTCGTGCGGGAATATTATAAGCATTGTTTGGACAAAGGCATGACGCAAAAAACTACGGACAACTACTACATTTGTCTTGAGGCTCATACTTTTGAGAGTTGGGGCACTCGTTCAATAGATTCGATCAAAACGGATGAGATTAGACAGCTCATCAAAGATCGAGTCGGAGATCGGGCTCCGTCGCATCAAAAAAACATGCTCAAATTCATACGAGGTGTTTTTAAGTATGCAGTCGAAAGAGACATCATTCAGCGAAATCCTACGCCAGAGATGAAGTTCAGAGTTGGGGATAAAATTAAAAAAGTCCTCACCGAAGAACAAGTCAGGATTCTTTTGAACAAAGCAAAAGAATTTAATTGGGAGTGGTATCCGCATGTTGCAACGGCAGTTTACACAGGCCTTCGCAACGGTGAATTGTATGCTCTTACATGGGATAAGGTGAATTTCGATCAACGCACGATTTTGGTGGATTCTTCTTGGAATAGTGAAGATGGATTCAAATGCACAAAATCAGGTGACGATCGAATGGTAGAAATTGCTCCGCCCCTTCTGACGCTTCTAAAAGAATTAAAACTTAAATCTTCGGATTCAGTTTTTGTTCTTCCAAGAATCAGCAGATGGGATACAGGGCAACAAGCTGAGGCACTGAGGATGTTTCTAACGGGCTTAGGGCTTCCCACCATTCGTTTTCATGACTTGCGTGCGACTTGGGCAACTATCATGCTCAGTCACGGGATTGAACCAGCAAAGGTCATGGTAATGGGTGGATGGAAAGAATTGAAGACGCTGATGGTATACTTACGAAAAGCTGGAATCAGCATTCGAGGTATCACCAACGGGCTTAATCTTCATGATCCTGAGACGGTAGGAATGGCCCGGGTACTCAATTTTGAGCGCTCGTAGTTCCGTGTAGTCACAGGCTTAAAAAGTGCAATGATTTGGTTAGATTTTTAACGGAGGGACCGTCACCTCCAAATATTCGAATGTAAAATACTATTTATAAAGCAAGAAACAATACGCAGTAACAAAAATTGAAGTTTGCGATATTAGTCGCAAAAATAATTCTTTACTCGCTATAGCCCGCACTCATAATGAGAACTTCACCAGAAATGCGATCGATCAAAGCTAAGTAAGTATGTGCAAAATTATCTGCATCAATGGCGCCTTCAACAACGACGATAGAATCCGTATTGTCTGCTAGATTCTCTAGATGTTCATACGCAGACTCAACAACATCTTGAATTTCACCATCGTTCATTTCAAATTTGCCGGCTTCTAGTATTGCATTGAACGATTAGTCATAATAGTGAAAAATTATTTATTACATATACTATGGAGTGTATTTGTAGATATGTTCATTCACACCATCGTTAGAAGTAAAATATAAATCTGAATTAACGTCTGTATAATAGTATGAGCTGTCCGAACCACTACTGTTCGTATTCGACATCTGAGTGACCACAGCATCATTCCACATATATGTTTTTATATTGCTAGAGCTATTATATGCACTAAAAAATAATTTTGATCCTACCACTGTTAAGTTATTTGGATTGTCAGTGCTTCCTGGATTTGTATTCGTAATTTGAGTTACACTTGCCCCATCGTATTTATATATTTTCGTATTGCCCAGACCAGAATCTCTCGCCACAAAATATAGATTTGAATTATAAGCTGTCAAATTATTTGGATTATCATTACCACCAACAAAAACATTTGAAATCTGTGTTGTAGTAATACCGTCCCATTTATATACTTTATTACTTACCCCCAAATCGGTCGACGCGCAAAAATACAGATCAGTACCAACTGCCGTCAAATAATATGGAACATCATCTGTCAATACATTGACCGGAACGATAGCCGAAACAACTGCGCCATTGTACATAAATACTTTAAATCCTATGCCTGTTTGTGCAACAAAATACAAATCACTTCCTAAAACAGTTAGATATGCGGGGCTATCATCTGAGCCAGGATTAGTATCTGATATTTGAGTGATCGAAGCACCATCCCATTGATATAACTTATGAGTTACTCCGTTCATTGCAGAAAAATAAAGATTAGAGCCCAATACTTTTAAATTATCGATTTCATCATCTTGCCCTACATTTAAATCTGAAATTTGTGTAACG
>CAZPTV010000263.1:0-3561 GCA_964589335.1 uncultured Bacteriovoracaceae bacterium | reverse complement strand
CACCAATTGAACAACAGATTGAAGTTATGGAGAATGAACCTACTGTGATTCGGGTGAAATAAATGGCACAACTCATAGTTTCTCAAAAAAATAAAGAATCTAGATATTACCTGAATAAACAAATTCACTCTGCGGGTAATGATCCGTTTCAGGATATCTTGGTTGAATTTACAGGAAAGAATCCGGCATTTTCCCTAATTAAAAATCAAGACGGTGTTTATATTCTTCCCGGAAATATCAAAATTAGGAGCAATGGAAATCCTTTAAAAGGAAAAACACTTTTAAATAACCTTGATAGAATAGATTGGGATGGTGGATGCGCTGTGTACTTGACCAGTAGTCAAGATATGGCTGGAATAAAAGAATCAAATCATTCAATGGAATCCTTAAAGGCTTTGCATAATATTACTCAGGCCATACGTTCTGAAAATGGAATCCAAGGGGCCATTCACATGACATTAGATGCACTAGTACAAATGTCCGGAGCAGAAGAGGGGTATCTTCTTACAGAAATGGGTGAGGATTCTACGTGGGAACTGATTGCCACTAAACGCTTACAGGAAGATATTAATCCAAAAAATAAACGTGAACTTTTTAGCAATACAGTATTAAAAGAAGCACTACTTAAAAAAGAACCAGTATATGTAGAAAGTATTATCGGTCATCCTTGGGCAGAAGCAATGTCGGTAATGGAGGCTAGATTATTTTCAGTAGCCTGTTTTCCACTCATGCTTGCTGATCGAATTTTCGGAGCAGTATTTTTGTTTACACGTACGCCAGGAAAAGTGATTGATAAAAGTAAACTTGAAGAATTAAATATTCTTGCCACACAATCTACTCTTTTGCTTGCTTCACATTTGGAGAAAGAAAGAGTTTTAATAGAAAACAAGTCATTAAAAAATATTTCAGACAATTCTGAAAGCTCTAAAACTAGGTTTAACTATCATCCAGAATCAAAAAATATGCTTGAATTTGAAACCAAGCTCTTAAAACTAGCGCCAACTCAATTAAATCTTATCATTCAGGGAGAAACTGGTACGGGTAAGGAGCTAGCGGCAAAAGAAATACATTCAAAATCAAATCGTAAGCAAGGTCCATTTGTGGCAATTAATTGTGCTGCAATACCCGCAACTTTGATTGAATCTCTTCTTTTTGGATACGAAAAAGGCGCATTTACAGGAGCAGCGAAATCACAACCAGGAAAGTTTCTTCTGGCCAATAAGGGAACATTATTTCTAGATGAAATCGGAGACTTACCGCAAGAACTTCAAGTAAAACTTTTACGTGTAATTCAAGAAAAGTCTGTTGAACCGTTGGGTGCTTCAAAACCCATTCCTATTGATGTCCGCGTGGTTTGCGCTAGTCATAAAAAAATTGAGGATCTAGTTAAAAAGGGGTTATTCAGACAAGATTTATATTACCGTCTAAATGGTGCTACACTTGAAATACCTCCTTTACGATTGCGTAAAAATGACATTCGTGTGCTTGCTCAGAATTATATTAAAACACAGTCTCCTGAAAAAACGTTAAGTGATAGCGCCTATCAACAGCTTACAAACCACCCCTTTCCTGGGAACATACGCGAATTGGAGCAAGTATTAAGCAGAGCTATTGCAATGGCGTCTACGAATCAAATTGAAACTTCGGATCTTGAAATGAACACGCTTGAAATAGAGAATGATGTATTTTGGGATGAGTTTTCAACGTTGGATTCTGCTCAGATGGATTTTACAAAAAAGTATGTTGATACAGCTTTAAAAAAATACAATGGAAACCGCGCAGAGGTTGCTAAAAAGTTGGGTATTTCAGAAAGAACTTTATATCGGATTCTATCCGTAATTTGAACCAGCTTTGTAAGATATCCTAATTTATCAGCGATTTGATTTTATACAAATTACTTTATGACAATTATGACAATTACTTCTGACAAATTTGTCAGTTTTTACTTTTGCATGCTTACAGTTTCAATAAAATCGAACACTTAGTCGTGGCATCATAACTGCTTTCTTCAACTATAAATTCGCCAAGATTGCTTGGTTTATAAAGAAGGAGATATTTATGACTGATTGGATTTTTAAAACATGGAAGGGCAGAATTACAGGAGTATTTATATTAGTAACATTGATTGTGATAGAGCTTTATACCTTTACACAAATTGTAGAGGCGGCCACTTATAACGTTTTTTTTAACAACGTAGAACAAGGGGCAAACAGTACATCTAATCCGCAATTACAAATTTCAGATGGAAAAGTAAAAAAGCAGACTGAAGATGCACCTGCTGCCGCTACGCCCTCAACAAATAATACAGAAGACACTAATGTCACACAACTTCCTGTAGGTTCGTCTGAATCTTCAGATAAACCAGTAATTGCATCTGAAGAAAGTAAAACAAGAAAATTTAGATTTGGACTGATGGGTCATGTTTCAAAAATAAATTCTTTAGATAGTAATTATTTTAATTACAATCGTGAATTTACATCTAGGGGTGCCAACATTTCACTAGCTTATTTTCCTATGAAAGAAATGGGTATTAGTTTGTATACAGGATTTAGTGCGTTATCCGGTCGATATGTTGAAGACGCTTCTGCAAATTACCTTGGTCTTGATATGGAAATCGTACCATTACGAATTGCACTTTTTGGTCTAGAAGATTTTATTAAAATAAGCGGTCTAATAGGTGGTGTAACAAACTATCATTGGGATACCTCAAGAGCACTAATAGGAGCTAAAGTAGGTGTGCAATTTGGTCCTAGAGTTGAACTCGCTGCAGGAGTAAAAACAAATCTAACGGATCGTAAAACGTACAAAGAAACAATGTTAGATGCAGGTATTCAATTTCATTTTTAAGAGATAGAATATGGAAAACATTCTTATGAAACTCTATCGTATTACACTTTTTATTATCTTGGGGATGATCTATCTGTCGACAAATGCAAGAGCAGCGACTTATAATTTCTACTTCAATAATACAGAGCAAGGCGATAATAGTACGGCATCACCAAAACTATCTGTTAAAGACGGAAAACAAGAAGAAAGTGCAAAGTCTGAAGTTGAAACAGGAGTGCCAGCTGATTCAAATGAAAATGCACAGCCCACAATTGAACCAATTCAGTCGCAACCAATTCAACCTGAAGCAACTGCAATGCGATTGATGCGTGATAAATGGACTAGAAGTATGGCAGAACCAGTTCACTTTTATGATTACTATCCATTTCGTTTTGATTTAGGAGCAGCTCTCGTCTCGATGAGACGAGAGACTTCTAATTTTTTTATCAACCCAAGATTTGATTTTGGTAAAGTGAACATGACCCCTCGTAAAAGTAAATTTGGATTGATCTATGCAGGTGTCAGTTACTACGTAAATGATAAAGCATCTGCTTCACTTAACCTTGGCAGCTTTCAATTTCTTGAAGGGGCATGGTTGCCTTGGAATTACTCAAATGCTAGACAGAAGTATTATAGAAAAATAGAATTTGGAGTATTGGGTGGTTTGTCTACTACATTAAAAGAAAAAAATGGTGGGGTTAAGCCACACATTGGCGCAAGAATAATGGCGTTACT
>CAZPTV010000262.1:0-3565 GCA_964589335.1 uncultured Bacteriovoracaceae bacterium | reverse complement strand
CAAGAAATAACGATTACAGCAAGCGCTATTTCAAATGCATTTTGAAAGCCTGTATGTAAGTAATAGATAAATGCTACAATCGTTACGAGCATCACAGAATATATAAAATATTTTGCTATGCGGTCGGTGAAGTCGATAATTTTTGGTTTCATTTCAAGTGAATTTTTAACACGATTTAATATTTTTCCGATACGAGTGTCGTTTCCAGTTTTGTCAGCTCGAACTCTAATTGGACTTTCTTCATTAAGGCAACCAGCATAAACTGGGTCACCGACACTAGCTTTTATAAGACGGCTTTCACCAGTTAAAATGGATTGATTTAAATGTGTAAAACCTTCGGTCACAGTACCGTCGACTGGAATTGTTTCTCCTACACGTACTAATAAAAGATCGCCGGGATTAATATTTTGTAACTTAGTATCACTGACTTCGCCTGTGTTTGATATTCGATGTACTGTGGAAGGTGTTAAAAACTGTATTGTGTAGTTTGAATGCAAAGCTTTTTTTTGTGTTTGTTGCAGTACATATCGTGATGATAGTAGTAAAAAAATAAACATTGAAAGTGAATCAAAATAGACATGAGTTGAACCATTTATCAGATTGATCAGACTTGCTGTTGATCCAACAATTAGTGCAAAAGCCACAGGAACGTCTATGGTAATAGATTTTTGTAAAATACTTCGGTAGGCATTTGCATAAAATGGAATTGCTGAATAAATGATTACAGGAATATATAATAAAAAACTAATCCAAGTAAAATACTTCCCCAAAGAACCACTTACGCCTGAATAAAGTGAAATTGAAATAAGCATTATATTTGCTGATGCAGCGGCAGCAACACCCATTTTAATTAAGAGTTTTCGATTTTCTTTTTTTAGTAATAAATTTTTTTGATCTGCAACAACTGGGTGCGCACGGTAACCAAATTTTTGAAGCAGAGAAGCTGCATCTATAGCTGCTTGTGGATTTTTTAAAATGAGCGTAGCCACTCCGGCGGACAAATCTAAACGTGAGGAGTGAATTTCTGGAAGAAGTGAGGGAAGTTTTTCAATGAGCCAAATGCAAGCAGCACAATGAACGCCTTCGAGAAAAAATTCAATGGTGTATCCGTTTGGTATTTTGCTGAGATAGGTTTCTAAAACATTTGGATCTTCTAAAAATTTCCAAGAATCAGATTTTTCAAAAAGCTTTGGCGTCTTACCCTTAACACCGTTATTTTTAATTTGGTAAAAAGTTGATAGCCCATTGGCTTGAAGCAATTCATAAACAGTTTTACAACCAGCGCAACAGAATCTAGTTTTTGGATTAACCAATATTATATTTGCAGGGATTAGATCATCGCAATGAACGCACCGCGCAGTAGATAGGGCACTGCTTTCAATGATGTTTTCCGATGATTCAATTAGCATAATCTGTTTTTTTAATACAAAATATGTTCCAACAAATAGTATCTTTGTAAATGTTTTAATTTTTTTAAACGATTTTTTAAAAAATAATTCCTTTCGTATGGGAATTGTTCGTAAGGATTGAGTAAAAAAGTCTCAAAATTAATGAAATGAATAACAATATACCAAGCAACTCTAATGATGTTTTTTATCGATGCGTAGAAGATTCGAGTGAAGCCATTATGATCACCAATCATTCTGGGAATTTGGTTTATGTGAATCCAGCTTGGAATAAAATATATGGCTATTCAAAAAATGAGGCTTTGGGTAAATCTCCAAAAATTATTCAGTCTGGAATGCACACCGCTGAATTCTATGCTGGCATGTGGAATTCGATCAGAAATCCAAGCATCGGATTTTGGAAGGGTGAGGTCATCAATAAATCGAAAACAGGAAAACTTTGTCACGTACTCCTAACGATCACTCCGTATAAGTCACAGTCAGGTGAAATCGAAGGTTACATGGGAGTTGCGTTAGACATAACACAGAAAAAAAATCTAGAAGCACAAGTCGTCCATCAAGATCGACTTGCAACAATCGGAATGCTAGCAAGCGGGTTAGCTCACGAAGTAGGAACCCCGATGGGAGTTATACGTGGTCGCGCTGAAATGCTTTTAATGCAAACGAATCAAGAAAATGTAAAAAAAAATCTAGAAGTAATTATTTCTCAAATTGATCGGATTTCAAAACTAATCCGATCTTTGTTAAGGGTGAGTAGAAGTACCTCAGATGTGAGGCTGGAAAAAATATTTCCACATGAAATAGCCTACGAAATAGGAAGTCTGATTGAAAAAGATATTAAGCAGGTTCAATTTAATTATATAAATAAAATTCCTGAAAAACTTGGTGTCAAAGCAGACTTTAGTAGATTGGAACAAGTTGTTTTGAACTTAGTGGTGAATTCTGTGTATGCAATTAAAAAATCCATCGAAAAGGGCAGAAAAAACAGTCACTTTATACTTTTTGAAGCAGAAGAGATGGGTGATTTTATTAGTATTAGAATCAGTGATTCTGGTTGTGGAATAAGTACTGAAAATCAAAAAAAACTTTTTAAGCCATTCTTTACAACGAAGCAAATCGGTGAAGGGACAGGATTGGGTTTAATGATTGTGGCTCAACTCATTCAAGAAATGAATGGTGAAATCTCAGCAGAGAGTAAGGTTGACGTAGGAACCACATTCAGTATTCGGCTGCCCCGAGCATAGTTGAATATTCAATGATTTTGTATTTACTTGTTTCGTTTTCAAACAAGCATTAGAATACTTTTACATTTTTAATAAACATAATTTATTTCATGGAGGAATAATTTGATGAAACGTTCAAAACTTGCTGTATTTTTTGCAGTCATGAGTTTTGCAGTAGCAGTCCCAACATTTGCCGACCATTCACATATGCCAGATGGACTTCATATGCATGGTTTAGTTGATGTGAATTATGGTTATAATTTAAATAACACACCTCTATCTTCAAATTTAGGAAGTGCATCTCAAAACAATTATCGCTTTGCTGATCGCGGACACAATCAATTTGATTTAAGTGCACTACAAATTGGAGTCATGCAAAAACCAGCTCCTTTTGGATTTAATGTAACCTTGGGTGCGGGCACACAAATGGATGCGCTCAATACACCACGAGGTGGACAAGTTGATGCTGCTTACAGATTTGTAAGAAATGCTACAATCAATTGGGAAAAAGAATCATGTTTTGGATCTGTGGGTCGCATGGATGCAAATTTTGGATTCGAAAAAATCGACTCGATAAATAATATGAACTATTCCCGTTCACTTGGATTTACATTAATCCAACCAAAGCTTTTGAATGGAATGGAATGGGGAATGAAACATGGAGATTTTTCATGGTCAGTGATTGCTGCGAATGGATTTGATCGTTACGGCGATAATAACCGTGCAAAAACTTTCGGTGGAAAGATGGTTTGGGACTTTGAAAAAACCATGTATAAATTTTCATATTTAACAGGTGGTGAAAGAAATAACTTGAATGGTCGTTGGAGACATACGGCTAGTATTTCAACCTTACACCATTACACTGAATCACATAGTTATGGTTTAGATGGAACATATTCAGCATACTTAATGTACTTATTTTGTAAAACATTAACT
>CAZPTV010000261.1:0-3581 GCA_964589335.1 uncultured Bacteriovoracaceae bacterium | reverse complement strand
AAGTAAATTATCATTAAATGTTACAAAAGAAATAAACTTCTGGTCACTGTACCAAAAGATCGACTTTATAAGATCTTTTACTAACCGTGATTTTGTTTATTGAATTTGTTCGATCAAATTTTAGTAAAAAGTATCTGGCCCAATCATTTTTTACTGGCATGAGTGTTCGCAAAGGCACATCTTTTTCTTCTAGTTCTGTAATATTTTGAGGTACTGGCCCTATTGCCCAACCATGGGTTTTATTTCTTAGATCAGCTGTATCAACTTCTGGAGCAAATAGTGCGATGACAATAATTTGCTGTTTTGTTGATCTTAATGCCTCTTCAATATCTTTGATTGAACGGCTTTCAGGAAATGCGTTGGTATGATCAGTCCATGCTTTTTTCATTTCTTGGATATCTCCCACTGTAGGACGATAAGCGGCAGTCCAAAATATCAAATCTGCATCTTCATAAACTTCATTCTGAATAACTTTATTTTTTTGATTGAGCGTAAACTCATCAATAGAAGTTATTTTTTGGTGAGCGCAACCACCAAGCAAACCAACCATAAAAAGATAAATGAAAACAAATTTACTACTTCGCATTTTGAATCTCATCAATTGTAGTTAAAGCTACGAGTTTAACCCCGGCTTTATTGAGCGCCTCCCGCCCGCCTTCGTTGCGATCTAAGACACAAAGTAAAGTATCTACCTTGAATCCCTCTGCCCTCACTTTTTCAATTGCTTTAAGTGAGGAACCTCCAGTTGTGACGACATCTTCAAGAATGAGCAAGTTTGTTCCTTGAGTCAAGTTTTCTCGTCCTTCAATCCATTGTGAAGTACCATGTTTTTTCGGTTCTTTTCGTATGATGAACGCGGGACATACCGAATGACTCTCTAAAGCCGCCAAACTAACTGCAGTTGCAATTGGATCTGCACCTAATGTTGGTCCACCAACACCACCATAATTTTTTGAACTTAAGATTGACCATGTTAATTTGCCAATCAATTTTGCCCCCATTGGATGCAAGGTAACGTTCTTTAAATCCACGTAATATGTACTTTCTTTACCAGAAGAAAGTATAAATTTACCTTCTTGATACGATAATTTTCGAATGAGTGTAACAAGTTCGTTCTTCAAGATTTAACCTGTCTTTTCATCCAATTTTTTATATCTTCAAAAACTTTCTCTTTTTCAACTTCATTGACTATTTCATGATAAAATCCTGGATATTCAATTAATTCTTTTTGAGGGTGTTCCAATTGATCAAAAAATGTTTTAGTTGCCGCGGTTGAGACCACATGATCATCACCAGGTACTAAAAATATTATCGGACAAGAAAGCTGACCTTTTTGACTCTTAACCCATTCCATTGCATTGGTCATATTCATATACATCCTTGGGGTGATTTTTGAATGAACCAAACGATCTTTTATATATGCTTCAGTTACGACTGGATCATGAGATAAATGCATTGGATTGATCTCACTGAAAAGTTGTAAAAAAGAGAGTGTATTATTTAAAAAATTAACAATTTTTTTTAATGTGGGATTCACAGGCATTGCAATTTCAAGTAATGGTGCTGAAATCATTGCACATTTAAAAGGTAATGTTTTTGTCTTCGTTTCACTATTTTCAATCGCAGGTGTCATACATTTGAATAAAGTAAATAATGCTAACAACCCTCCAAAACTATGTGCAAATAAATATAAATCAGCATCTTTTTCTTTATTTTGTATTTCGTCTATAAACAACAATACATCATCTTGAAGGGCTTCCATTGATGGCGAGTGTCCTCGAATGCCAGAACTCCTTCCATGTCCTCGTAAATCAATTGCATAAAAACGATCAAAATCATCTGCAAGATAATGTGCAAAATGCTTGTATCTACCACCATGTTCTCCAAAGCCGTGAATAATCAAAAGGATCTTATGACGCGAGCGGTTGCTCGGTTTTTCAGAATCAAAACGATTTACAAAAATTTTGGTTCCATCTTTTGATTCAAATGTGAAAGAAGTACTTGGACGCATATAAAAAGATTAGCCTTGATTTGCAATTTATTCAAATCCCAATCAAAATAGTTTTCATGGAAAATACAAGCTCATTACTTTTTGATAATCATGTTTCAAAATATTATTTCGTATTGAATAACAAAACTTATGGTCCTTTGACTGCATTTGAAGTTTTTCAAAAAATAGATAGCCACGAACTCACACTTGCGGACTATATTTGGTGTGAAGGTTGGTCTGATTGGAAGCAAATTTCAGAAGTAAAAGATTTCGAAACACTCACCCCATCGAAACCCCAAAAAAATGATCTAGAAAAAATAAAATCAGAAATTGTTAAGAAAAAAGGTGAAAAATCAAAGGTCATATCTAAAAAGACATCTACTTCACCACCCGTATTTCAAGAAAATATTTCATATTATGTCTATTTTCATAAAACACAATATGGGCCATTTTCTGAGTCTGAGGTGCAAAAAATATTTGAAAGCGGTAAAGCAGATGCAAATGCATTCATATGGGTACAGGGTTGGCCAAATTGGAAATCCGTAAAAGATGTTAATGAGTTTAAAGATTATGTTTCTATTTCTAAGCCAAACAAAGACAAAACAAAGACAAAAACTAAAACAAAGTCAAATAACAATGACCTAAGAAACTCACCTCGCAAACCTCTAGTTGCACGTTTATTTGTAACAAATAATGAAGATGTAATCATCGCCGTTTGTCGTGATATTTCACTTGGAGGAATGCAAGTTCTAACCGATCGCATCCCAGGAGAAATTGGAACTGTTGTAAAATTAAATGTAAGTCCTGCTGACTCTAAGAACGTTCGGGGCTTTGTTGCCGAAGGTGAAATTGTTCGCATACTCGAAGATGGCCGTGGTTTTTCTTTTCGATTCACTCGAATTACTTCAGATGCAAAAAAAGCAATTCAGAAATACTTAGATAACGAATGATCTAACGAATATGTCGGAAACGATCTTTACTAAAATTATAAATAAGCAAATCCCTGCAAAAATTATTTTTGAAGATAATGATGTTTTGGCGTTTCACGATATTTCTCCACAAGCTCCAACCCATTTGCTAATCATTCCAAAAAAACCAATTCCAACCTTAAATGACGTAACTGAAAACGATCAAATGCTATTAGGTAAGTTGTTACTAACTGCTTCAATGTTGGCTAAGAAATTAGGTCTCTCTGAGAATGGCTACAGAGTTGTAATGAATTGCAATCAAGACGGGGGACAAGCGGTATATCACATTCACTTACATCTTCTCGGTGGAAGAAAATTGAACTGGCCACCAGGCTAAACCTTCTCAAAGCAGAGCCCTTATTTTAAATTATAAAGTGTATAACTATTATACACATGATCAGCAACTTCCACACACTTCCTTCATTTGCCTAATTTCATATCTAAATATTAATTAGTAATATCAAGTACTTATGATGATTTATAATGTTTAAACTTTTGGCATCAGGCTTGCTTTTCTTATGTCTAAGAGGAAAAACTTATGAACACGAAGAGAGTATTTAAGGACAAATTTATACGCAATCGCCATATCATTAGCGCTGTCATTACAGCTGCATTAGTCGCAT
>CAZPTV010000260.1:0-3620 GCA_964589335.1 uncultured Bacteriovoracaceae bacterium | reverse complement strand
AGTACTCTATCGTGAAAATCTTTTACAAATTTATAATGTTGAAAACAAAATCCAATTGCTTTCAGTTTTTCAATTACCTGATTTTACTAATGGTCAGGAGGGTTTTGCAATTATTTCAAACTGCAATACAGAAGCAGCACATGTTATTTTCGCAGGTGATGAAGAAGGCACATTAAGAAATGTCTGGGAACTAGGAGGGTTTCCAATCGATTGTTCAAATTCTTTTACACGAAAACAAAAAAGTTTTATCAATAAAATTGTTCGCACAATTGAGTCGAAATCAAATGCAACTCAAGCCATTGCCCCTGCTATCAATTGGGTGCTTGATCGTGATTAAAATTACATTCTATCCCAGTTTAATTTAAATCTTTTCCAAATTTTTCTAAGTTTTTTTGCGAATGAATTTTCAGCAAGACTTGGATCGAATCCCCATTTTGAAATAAAGTACTCTCGGTTATGAGGAACGTGTTTGTCTCCTTCTTTTTTAAAATCCCCCAGCGTACTTGAGCCAAAATGATGAATGAATGATGCCCCTGTGACTGCGTATTTTAAATCTAATTTTTTAAGACGATAGACATAATCGGTGTCTTCATATCCACCAACTTTATAGTTTTCATCAAAAGGTCCAATTTGTTCATAAGTTTTTTTTGTCGTCAAAAATGCACAAAAATCATAATCATACCAGATGCGAGAAAGGTTTTTCTCGGTAAAGCTTTGAGCTCTTTTTTCTAAATCGTAATTTAGTACTCCAGTAGCGGCAAAAGGTGAAACTAAAGACAAATGATGAATATCCATAGACCAAATTAAAGACCTCAACCAGCCATTTGTAACAACGATATCGTTATTAATAATGGCTAAATATTTTGTCGTCGCCATTTTTGCACCTTGATTCCAGGCTGGGGCAACGCCTAAATTTGATTTATTAAAAACGAGCATAAGATTGTCTTTTTCGTGTGCTAATTGATGGGCAATACTTTCTAGATATTCACGAGTCCCATCGGTTGATCCATTATCCACAACAATAATTTCAACTACGGGGCGATCTGTATCAGCTAAGATCGATGAAATACATTTTCGTGTGTATTCGACCTTGTTGTATACTGGTATTATAATACTAGCAAATGGCTTAGAATTTGTTTTGAGCATCTTTAGGAGAGAAAATAACATGGAAATCAATTGTATGGGTAGTGCTTCTGAAATTTATTCTAAACTAAAAACAAGAATTGAAGACCTTCGTTCGCGTGGTAAATTATCAATTATTTCTGAAGTTCAGTTTAATGACGACTCAAAAACTGCCACAGCAAAAGGTACAGGATTCGATGCGAACATTTCTTGTGTTGAGAACAAGATCCAAGTTGAATTAAAACTTGGGTTTTTATTAAAACCTATGAGGCACACAATTGAAGAAGGCTTAAGAAAACGCCTTGAGGATGCAATGGCTTGAGTGTCGCTAAAAATGCAGGAAAAATGGGGGTTGCAACCTTACTCAGTCGCTTTTTTGGCTTAGCCCGAGAGCAAGTTTTTGCTTTTTTATTTGGTGCAAGCGATGCTGCAGATGCTTTTAATATTGCATTTCGGATTCCAAACTTACTTAGAGATTTATTTGCAGAAGGGGCGATGAGTTCGGCCTTTGTTCCAAATTTCGTACGTGCACTAGAAAAAGACAAACAGAAAAGCGCTGCATTTAAACTTTTGGTAGCAAATTGTGTTGTTCTTTTTGTAATTCTTTCATTTTTAACTGTGTTAGGATTCATATTTTCAGAGCAATTAGTTGCTTTTTTCGCTTCAAAATATCAAGAAATACCAGGGAAACATGAACTTACAGTAGGATTGACTCGAACAATGTTTCCATTTTTTCCAATGATCGCGTTTGCAGCGCTTTTCATGGGGGCATTAAATGCTTTGGGAGCATTTTTTATGCCTGCATTCGCTCCCGTATTATTTAATTTAGCATCAATCGTATGTGGAATTGCACTCACTCCGTTATTAAGTAAATACACGACTTTTCATCCAATCTATTCAATGGCAATTGGTGTTTTACTGGGTGGTTTTTTGCAGTTTTTTATTCAGTGGAGACAATTAAATAGAATTTATGGATTCCGATTTTTTTCATATAGAGAAGCAATTCGAAGTCCGTTTCAAGTTGAAGGATTAAAACAAGTATTAATTCTAATCATTCCAGGAGCTGTGGGTTTAGCGGCAACGCAACTCAATGTATTAATCAACTCCATATATGCAACATCTCAAGGTTCAGGGGCAGTGAGCTGGCTTAATTATGCTTTTCGCTTAATGCAATTTCCGATTGGTATATTTGGAGTTTCAATTGCTACTGCAACTTTACCTTTAATTTCAAGCAAACTGGCTAAGGGGGATGGGGTAAGTGCATCGCAAGAATTAAAAAAATCTTTATCGATGACATTTGCGATTAACGCACCTGCTGCAGCGGGACTAATGGCTCTTGGGTTACCAATTATTCAAATTTTATTTCAACATGGAAAATTTACATTTCATGATTCAGAGCAATGTGCCAGCGCATTATTTTGGTACTCAATCGGATTGCCTGGATATTCTTTAATTAAAGTTATGGTCCCAGTATTCTATGCAATGAACAAATCTAGAATTCCAGTTATAGTAAGCTTCATTTCGGTAGGTGTTAATCTATTCTTTTGTCATTTAATGCTCGAAATATATCATTTTTCATTCTGGGCTTTGGCACTATCCACTTCAATCATTGCTAACTTAAACCCAATTATACTTAGTTTTTTTCTATCAAAAGATTTTAAGAATGTTTTTGATTATCGATTTTTATCAATCTTGGTAAGAAACACAGCTTTGTCTGTAATTATTTACTATTCTGCACTTATTACATCAAATTTTGCAGCAAGTAACTTAAGTTTCCTATATTCACACTTAGTTTGGATGATACAGATTAGTTCTGCGGGACTAGTAACTTTTGGAATTTGGTTTGGATTTGGTAAGCTTTTTGGTATTCAAGAAATAACGCAACTTGCAGAATTTATTCAAAAAAAGTTATTAAATAGATTTAAAAAAGTTTCCTAGAAAAGCATTCCCATGTAACATTAGTTTATGAGCGATCGCACAACACGACAAACATTGAAGCTATTAGCGACTAGTATTATTAATAAACTTGAGAATAGAAAGTACATAGAAATTGATTCAAGTTCAAGAAATGTACTTCAAGATAAACTTTCAGTTTTATTATCTAGAAGCGTATTAACAGACGAAGATTTAACAGATCGAATTAGAAAAGATATTTCAAAAGTATCCGATGAAATTCAAGATCAAAATCTTACAGAAACTGCAGCTTTTCAAAGCAGAAAGAAACTACTCAAAGAAGAAATCGGTGAGCATGAAATCCGCGGTCTTTATTTTCAAAAAACGGTCAGAAATGTCGTTATTGAAATTGCAAAGTTCTTAATGAGTACTGAAGAAGTCGTTGAAGTTTATGAATCAGATGAAATCATTCATCGAATTGTAATCGATACAATCCAAAATTTTGACCCATCAAAAATGGCGTAATTTTTTAATAATTTATTAAATTAAAAAGCCTGAATTCAAAGAGAATTCAGGCTTTTTTTATTCTTATAATTTATCAATGG
>CAZPTV010000259.1:0-3627 GCA_964589335.1 uncultured Bacteriovoracaceae bacterium | reverse complement strand
TTTTTTTTTTTTTCTATCCATTCTTCAACGATGACTTTGCTTCTGCCATATACCGAAATTGCATTTCTTTTATCAGTTTCAGTGTAGGGACCGCTTTCTCCGTCAAAAACATAATCTGTCGAGTAAAAAACTAGTTTAGATTGAAAATATTCATGAAAGTATTTTAAAACCTCAATCGTATTATCTTCGTTGATTCGCTTGCAATTCATTGGGTCTAGCTCACATCCATCAACGTTCGTAAAAGCTGCAGCTAAAATTAAAACGGTTTTTTTGCCAGGGTTAAGTTTGTGTCCAATTGAACTTAGATCATTTTTTAAATTTTCAGAAGAAGACTCAAGATTTAGACCAAACCATTGAACACGATTTTTCCATGCTCTTGCTTTTTCAATAATCGTTGGAGCAAGAACACCGTCAGGTAAGTTTTCTTGATTGATTTTACGTGAAGATCCAAAAATACTTTTTAGACTTGGATCACGTTGCAGCAAATGCTCTATGACTCTATGTCCTATCTGACCCGAACCACCTATTATCACCCATTGCTCGTTACCATTAATCATGCTGACTCAAAATATATCTAAATCATTAATTTTTGAATCAAAATCATTAAATGAAATCATGAATTGTCGCAACCTTTGTGTTATGTCATTTTCTATAAATGAAACGAAAGAAAATACTAATTTTGCCATCCTGGTATCCAAAAAATAAATCAGACACGACGGCACAATATATTGTTTCGCAAGTTCAAGCTGTTAAAAAAATTCATGATGTAACCGTATTTGACTGTTCTTTTAATTTTCCGCTCATACCACATAGCATACGCATTTTGTCTAAAGCTTTGCTCGCTTTACCTATCGCATTTCAAAATGATATCTTGCATGCACATATAGGATTTCCTGCCGGCTTGATTGGAATTATTTTACACAAAATAACAAGAAAACCGCTCATCATTACTGAGCATACTGGCCCTGTGTCAGATCTTTTACCGTATTTTATTAAAAAAAATGGACTCAATAAATTATATAATCAAGCCAATAAAATTATTACCGTTAGCCACTTTCAAAAAAATGAAGTCGAAAAAATTTGTGGAAGAAAAGATATACTCGTAATCGGAAATATTGTTCATGATGATTTCTTTAGTGCAAATATAAATTCGAACTCAAATGAAAATAGATTGTGTGCAATTCCAACCCGATTAACCAAAGAAAAGGGCATTCCAGAACTTATTGAAGCTTTAAAAATCTATGAATCAATCGATGCACCCAAATTTAAACTAGATATCATTGGAGACGGCCCACTTTTTAATGAGCTAGATAAAATTTCAAAACACTTGAAAAAAACTGAGATTCAAATCATTAAATCACGAGGCAGAAAAACTGTGATTGATATGATTTTACAATCTAAAGGGTTGCTCCTCACTTCTAAATTAGAAACTTTTTCACTGGTTGCGGCAGAGGCTCTAGCACTAGGTCGGCCTGTATTAGGCTTTGATTCCGGTGGTCCCGCTGACTTTGTCGTTGAACCCTACGGTAAATTAACAAAGAGTACCCATCCAAAGGATCTTGCTCAATGTATTCTAAACCTATTAACCAAGCAGGAGTGGCAAATGAATGAAAAAAACTGCCAAAAAAGACGTGATCATATTAAAAAGCTTTACTCTGAGGCTGCAATCTTGAATGAACTCTCGAAAGTCTATTATTCTGTTGGTTAACCATGTGGGAATTTTTTTCTAAGCGATAACTTATGCAAAAAAAGATAAAATATTAGCATGCGCCTAAAACTGATTATATTAAACTTTCTTTTCTTCGTGACTGCAACCAACGCATTCGCACAAGTCACAGAGCTTGCAGAACTAAAACCAGTTCAAGCTGGTGGATTTGTTGGAATCGTATCACCACCGTTTCCTTCTGTATTTGGAGTAAATCCCATGATTGAGTTTATGGGTATCGCAAGAATATTTGTTGGTTTAGATATATTAAAATTTTCACAATGGTTTTTTTCTTTTAAAGGAGCGGAAGTTACTTCGGGTTATGGCATCCTATTAAAATATCCATTTTTTTGGATCTCACCCGTCGCAGGCATTCAATTTACACGAAATCTAACCACTGGAGAGGTCACTAAATATTATGGCGATCTTGAAACTAATGCGACTTATCAAAATATATTTATTGGTGCAGAAACAAAAATTATGGAATCTTTTTTTATCGGAGCTGGTCTAAATATACCTCGTTCAAAAAGAGAAGGTGAAAATAGATTTCACGCTGTCACTGGGTTTTACCCTTATCTCCACCTTGGTGCGGTAATTTTTTAAATGGCTAACTTTCTTTTCTTTAAACAGTTTTTAAAACTTAGAAATGAAATCGGTGCATTTTTTCCTA
Source organism: uncultured Bacteriovoracaceae bacterium (assembly GCA_964589335.1). GTDB lineage: Bacteria > Bdellovibrionota > UBA1018 > UBA1018 > UBA923 > CAZPTV01. The sequence continues at coordinate 1,252 of CAZPTV010000259.1, read as the reverse complement.
GCTCCGAAATTATAGGAAAAAAAATTACAAAATATATCAATCACGAAATTAAAAAACCAATTCGAGTATTAGAGGTCGGCCCAGGAACTGGTTCTATTACAGAGTTTATTATTAAAAAAATGGATAAAGACGATGAGTTGATTCTCGTTGAAATGAATTCTGATTTTTGCGCACTTTTAACTAGAAAATCGATTGAATGGAAAAAAAAAGGACACTCACCTAAAATCACCATAAAAGAAATGAGCATATTTGATTTTCAGGATACACAAAAATTTGATTTTATAATCTGCGCATTACCGATTAATAATTTCCCCGTAGAGTTCGTTGAAAACTTAATGAATTTATTTTCTAAATTAATTAGTCTCGATGGAATTTTTTCGTATTATGAATATAAATTTTTCAGAACATGGGGCAAAACAATCGCTCCTTTAAAATCTATTCGTACTCGCATGAAAGAATTATCGCATTTTTTTGATTCAAGACTGTTTAGAAACAAACTCAGCACAGATCATGTATGGAAAAACCTTCCACCCGCCGATATACATCATTTAAAATTAAATTAATTTTTATTAATTTCTGACTCTAATAACTGAAACAACTCATTCGTTGAATCTAAAGTTAAATTTGTTTTCCAAACTGACTGAGGATAAAGGACCGATGCAATTCCATCTTCACATCGCCCAAGACATCCCGAACCATTCACACGATACTGACCTTTCCACTCAGGATGCTTTTCATCCATCAGTTTTTTAACTGCGATACGTAACTTTTCTCCACCTTTTGACTTGCAGCATTCCCCTTTTTCCTTTGAATTGGTGCAAATAAACAAATGTGCCTTAATTTTGTTTTCTGACATGCAGCCATTATCTTGAAATTGCCAATAGGGGTCAAGGAAAACATTACCGATCTATTTTTTAAAACGAATGAAGTACAATCAATAATCATTAATAATTTTTTGAAAGGAACTCAAAATGGCAAATCGTTGGCAAGCATGGGTAAACGTAAAGTGGAAACCAGGAACACCAGAAACTGCGTGGCAAAACTGGTCAAAAAATAAATGGGTAAAAGGCGTGTGGTCTACAACAGGCAATTGGGATTGTACAATTTGGATTGATTGCAAAACACCAGACGATCTTGAAGACTTTGTTTGGAATAATGTTCGCTCAAACAAATGGGTTGAAAATACAGATACATTTTGGGCAAAACCTTGGTATTGGGCTAAAGAAGAGACTAAAGGCTGGAAAAAATCAGC
>CAZPTV010000258.1:0-3632 GCA_964589335.1 uncultured Bacteriovoracaceae bacterium | reverse complement strand
AAAGCAGCGCACTTTATCGAATTGTGTTCAATGAGAAAAATTCCGTTAGTGTTTCTACAAAATATTACAGGGTTTATGGTCGGAAAAGAGTATGAGTCGGGCGGAATTGCTAAAGACGGTGCAAAAATGGTAATGGCTGTTGCAAACGCGAAAGTACCAAAATTTACTGTCGTTGTTGGTGGGTCATATGGAGCTGGAAATTATGGAATGTGCGGACGTGCCTATTCGCCTAGATTTTTGTGGATGTGGCCAAATTCTAAAATTTCAGTCATGGGTGGAGAACAAGCCGCTACAGTTTTGTCTACAGTTAAAGTAGATCAACTAAAATCACAAAATAAAACCTTAAGTGAAAGTGAAATATCAAAAATCAAAGAACCAATTTTGAATAAATATGAAAAAGAAGGTTCACCATATTTTTCTAGTGCTCGTTTATGGGATGATGGAATTATTAATCCAGTGGAGACAAGAAAGTATCTCGCACTAGGGTTGTCATCGGTTTATAATTCTGGTTCGTCAAAAACACCATTCGGAATTTTTAGAATGTAAGGAAAGTATGAAAACGATAAAGACCAAAAATGAAAATGGTGTATTTACAATTGAGTTATCACGACCAGAAGTTAGAAATGCATTTAATGAAGATTTAATTGATGAATTGTTAAATCTTTTTGAAAAAATAAAAACTGACGTTTCGATTAGAGTCGTTTTATTAAAAGGTGATGGAAGTGTATTTTGTGCTGGTGGTGATTTGAATTGGATGAAAAAATCTATCACCCTCACTGCAAATGAAAATTTACAAGATACGACCAAACTAACTCGAATGTTCGATGCAATGAATTCATGTCCTAAGCCAGTCGTTGGTTTAATTCATGGCGCTGCAATCGGCGGTGGAGTTGGACTCGTTAGTGTATGTGATTATTTGATCGCAGAGAAAGAAACTGTATTTTCTTTGTCAGAAGTCAGACTTGGAATAATTCCCGCTTGTATTGGTCCATTTGTCATTGCAAAAATTGGTGAAAGTCATGCGAGGGCGTTATTTATTTCTGCAGAAAGATTTTCTGCAACACGAGCTTTGCAAGTTGGACTCGTGCATGAATTAGCAGATGGAAAAGAAGCACTTGAGGTTGCAGGAAAAAGAATTACATCAAATTTATTACAATGCGGTCCAAATGCCGTCGCTGCTGCTAAAAGATTAATTCGTGAATTAAAGGCACAGGACACTCATTTAGATTGCTTAAATTTTGCTGCAAAGATGCTTGCAGATTTACGTGTTACCCCTGAGGGACAAGAAGGTGTTAAAGCATTTTTAGAAAAAAGAAAACCGAACTGGATTAAAGAATGAGCCTAATGGAGCATCGTCCGTTTAAAAAAATCATGGTTGCAAATCGTGGTGAAATTGCCTGCAGAATATTTGCAGCAGCAAAAGTATTGGGTATCAAAACTGTAGCAGTTTATTCCGATGCTGACTCTGAAGCGATGCATGTTAAAAGTGCAGATGAAAAAATTCTATTAGGAGCAGGACCAGCAGCAGATAGCTATATTAATATCGATAAAATTATCCGTGCTGCAAAAGACAGTGGTACAGAAGCAATACATCCTGGATATGGATTTTTATCAGAGCGTGAACAGTTTGCAAAAGCAGTTCAAGATACGGGATTGGTCTGGATAGGCCCTTCGCCAAAAGTCATTGAATTAATGGGAAATAAAATTGCAGCTAAAATTGCAGCAGAAAAAGCAAATGTTCCTACGCTTCCGTGGGCTCAGCTAAAAACAGGTTGGAATTTGTCAGATTTAAAGTCAGCAGCAAAGAAAGTTGGTTTTCCGCTTTTGTTAAAAGCAGCGGCTGGTGGTGGCGGACGTGGAATGAGACTGGTTGATGACGAGTCAGAGTTAGAAGAAAAAGCTCAATCAGCTGCAAGAGAAGCTCAGGGTGCATTTGGGTCGAGTGAAGTATTCTTAGAAAAATATTGTCCTGTTGCGCGGCATATTGAAGTACAAATATTAGGGGATTCAAAAGGAAATGTTAAAATATTTGGAGAAAGAGATTGCTCATCGCAAAGACGCCATCAAAAAGTTGTAGAAGAATCTCCTGCGATAAATTTATCTGAGAAAACGAGAAAAATACTTTGGTCTTCTGCAGAATCACTTGCGAAGTCAGTTAAATATGTAAATGCAGGTACATTAGAGTTTTTAATGGATCCGCAAGAAAATGTATATTTTCTAGAAATGAATACGCGCTTACAAGTTGAGCACCCTGTAAGCGAATTAGTCTGGGGTGTTGACTTGCCTGTGCTACAGTTAAAAATCGCACAAGGTGAAGAGTTATCAAAAGAAATACTTCAAGCGACTCCGCGTGGACATGCTATGGAAGTCCGAATTTATGCAGAAGATGCATCGAAAGGGTTTATCCCAACTCCAGGAAAGATTACTGATTTTTATTTTCCAATTTCCTCTGGCATGCGCATAGATACTGGATATGAGAGTGGATCTGAAGTTCCTATTTATTACGATGCAATGTTAGCTAAAGTTATTGCCTGGGGTATGAATCGCGAAGAAGCAAGAATTAAAATATTACATACACTCGAGAAATCTAATGTAAGTGGTGTGGCGTGGAATGGTTTTTATTTAAAAGATATTCTAAATCATCAAACGTTTATTGATGGAAAGGTTACAACACATTTTCTTCAATCTGTAATGGGTGGATGGAAAGGCACAGTTAAAACTGAGCCTAGAAAAATAGGAGAATCAGAGATGAATAACAATCAAACAAAGATGATATCTCCCTGGATGTATTATGGTGAAGCAAAACATAAAATTAAAAAGGCACACCACAGAGATTCGACTGATGATATCGCAACAAATTCGGACGCTGTTCACTATTCAGGCCCATTGATGGCGGAATATCCTGGAAAAGTTTTAAAAGTAAATGTGAAACAAGGTGATCAAGTCGAAAAAGATCAAGTTGTTGTAGTTTGTGAGTCTATGAAAATGGAATTTTCATATACTGCTCCAGCGAAAACAAAAGTGAAATCAGTTAAAATAAATCCCGGAGAAGTTATTCAAGCTGGCAAATTAATGATCGAATGGGAAGATTAAAAGATTCTGATGATAAATATTAAAAACCTTCCTAAGAAAGTAAATGTTTTCGAAGTGGGCCCACGTGATGGGTTACAAAATGAACCGACCAACGTCTCTTTAGAGAATAAATTACAATATATTCGAGCGCTAATTCGTGCAGGGGTTTTGGATATAGAAGTCGGTGCTTTCGTTCGTGAAGATAAAATTCCACAAATGGCAAATTCAGGTGAAATTCTTAAAATACTGAATAAAGAATATTTCAATCAAAAAAACAAATCACCACGCTTCTGGGCATTGGTACCAAATGAAAAAGGTTTAGAGCGAGCGATTGAATGTGGCGCTAGATATATTGCTGTGTTTACCGGTTCTACAAATACGTTTACACAAAAAAATATTGGAATGAGTGTGGATGAGTCATTGCGTGTTTTTGAAAAAATTACCGATAGAGCCGAAAAAGAAAAAATCAAAGTTCGCGGATATTTATCAACGGTATGGGGCTGTCCTTACGAAGGAAAAGTGAATTTAAAAAAACCATTAAATATTGCAAAGTCGCTACT
>CAZPTV010000257.1:0-3634 GCA_964589335.1 uncultured Bacteriovoracaceae bacterium | reverse complement strand
GGATTTAAGAAACCAATGTTAGGATTTGCGATGGCGGTATTTATGCTTTCAATGGCTGGAATACCTCCAACGGTAGGATTTGCGGGAAAATATTTGATATTTAGTTCAGCAGCGCAAGCAGGAGAGCTTTGGTTGGCGGTTTTAGGTGTTCTTTGTAGTGCCATCTCTGCATATTTTTATCTAAGGGTCATTGTCTATATGTATATGAGAGAGCCAAACACAGATTTTACACGGTTTAAATTTTCACCGCTTGTTACTCTTGTTGTATTTGTCGCTACTTTTAGTGCAATTCAATTTGGAATATTTCCATCGTTAATTATAAATGCTGCCAAAAAAGCCGCAACGTTGATGTAAGAGAGGGGATGACAACAAACTCGAATGCCGATTGATGTCCGAACTTATACAATTCGAAAGAACAATGGTGAAGAGCAGGGCCCACTCGACGCAGCTGATGTTGTATCCCAGATTAAAAATAAAACGATTCATTCGAATGATGAAATAAAAAATTCAGATTCGACTCATTGGGAAAAAATCGGATTACATCCAGATTTTAAGCATCATTTTATTGAAAATGAAGATAAGACGATTGTACGGGGAATCACAAAAGAACCAAAAAAATCTGAATTTGATGATGATAAAACGGTAATTCGGGAAAACGATAAGAACTCCACGCTTCAAGTTACTAAGATGCCACACAAACGAGAAACAATATTCGTTGGTGAAAATAATGAACAATGGAAAGGCGACGGTTATACATCAGAAATTGTCGTCGAAGGAAAAAATTTAAGAGGCAAATCAATAGACGAAGGCATTTCAGAGATAAGTAATGTCAGTAATGAAAAAACAGAAATGTTCGAAGTTCAGAAAAAAAAGGAAAATCTATTTAACAAACTTCCAAAAAAGAAAAAACTTCTTCTAACAGGATTAATTATTGCACTCGTATATTTATTATTAGATTCGGACGAGGGAAGTAATAAGAATAAAAAAATCGAATTCAATATTGAGTTGCCGATTGCAGAGGTTGCAAAATCTGATTCTAGTAAATCTAATAAACTACAATCGCTAGGAATAAAAGAGTATTGGCTCGATACCCCAAATGGTTATAAAAAAGCATCGTCTCTATTTTTAAAAGCTTCAAATTTAGATTCAAACAATCTTCCGGCACTTTGTTTTCTTGTTAGTTCTTATATAAACGTATTTGATTCAGTTGAAAAAAATGAAAAATACTTTGGTACGATAAATCGTTTGATGGAAATGATTAGAGCAAAAAATATAGATTTAGTTGATCTTGTTATTGCCGATACAGAATTTTATTTAATGCTTGGAAATCCAGATGCAGCAATACAACGTATTATCGAGTTTTCAAAGAACCATAGCTTTGGTGCGGAATTATATTTTTATATTGCCTTAAGTTATTATCAAAAAGGTGATTACGATAATTCATTTCGATATTTGAGTCATATTCAGGAAAAAGAATGGCTTACACCGCGAATTCCTTATTTGTATGGTCTTTTGTTATTAAAAATGAATAAAACCGAAGAAGCAAGACGTGCGCTTATTACTGCTTTAAAAATCAACTCAACCCATATTCATTCAAGAGTAGAATTAATGGAACTCGATTTGCGTCTCGGAAAACATGAAAATGCAAAAAAATATGCCGATTTTATAATTGAAAACGCGACTCAAGCGACAAAAGACGAGAGAGCAAGAGCCTATTTCGCCAGGGCAAAGCTTTATACATTGGCTAAAAATGATGACAGTGCCGTTAAAGAAATTGAAACAGCGTTGAAGTTACGTCCTGAAGATCCTGACTACAAATTAGAATATTATTTTTTAAAATCAAAAACGCTAGGAGATTCAAAAGAAGCTCAAAAAAAAGCAAAAATGTATGATTATGTCGCAAAGGGAGATTTGGACATTAAATCAGAAAACGTTAAGGGAGCGATTGCGAATTATTTAACAGCCCGTCAAGCAGATGACACGGATCCTCTCCCCCTCGTTAAATTATCTGAAGCATATGAAATAACCGGCGATATGAAGGGCGCAAGAACAAGTATGGATAAGGCAGTTAAACTTCTTCCTTCAAAGTCTGAAAATTATCCGCGACTGATTCATTTAATGATTCGAAGTTATGAATTTGAAGAGGCAAAAAAAATTATCGAACGGTACAAAACCTTTGATGTGCCTCAAGCTCAATTAGATTTATTGTATGCAGAATATTATTACAGAAGTAAGAATTATATACGCGCACTGGGATATATGAAAAGATCTGTATCATCGTCAGGTGCAGGAATTCATGCGTATTTATTATATGCAGAATATTTATTTGAAACAAATCAGTTTTCAGATGCAAGCTTTAACTATGGTATGGCTTTTCGATTTGATCCATATAATGTCACTGCGGTAATTGGAATTGCCAAATCAATCGCACAACTTGAGAGCACACAAAAAGGTGCAGAATACCTCGCATCAAAAATACAAATGTTCCCAATCAAACATAGAGCGAAACTTTTAAATGGACTTGCTGAATTATTTTATCTTAAAGGAAATTATGCCGAAGCACTAAAAGCAAATGATGAAGCAATTACAGCGAGCCCAGGATTGCCAATTAATTTTAAAACAAAAGCAGAAATTTATTTAGCGTTAGATAAGCGAAAAGAATCATTAGATGCCTATATTACTTATAATAATTTAGCGCCACAAGATCCGCAGGCATCCATTCAGCTTTATCACTACTTTATGAAGCTTGGTAATTATTCAAAAGCGAAGGAATCAATTGAAAAACTAATCTTACAATATCCAAAATATCCTGGGGCATATTATTTACTTGGTGTGATGTTTCAAAAATCAGGAAATCTAAAGTCCGCTATTCAAGCCGCATTAAAAGAAGTGAAAAATAATCCTGAATATATTCTAGGTCACACTCTCGTGGCATCTATTTATTATGATAATCGAAATTACGATGAAGCTCTTTTTAATATAAATAAAGCACTAGAGGGTAATCCAAACAATGTTGAAGCTTTAATTTTAGCGGGAAGCATCAATCGTGCGCTACGCGCTTATGCTGCAGCCGAATCGCAATTAAATAGAGCTAGAAGTCTTGATAGTGGCAATCCAGAAGTCTATAAAGGATTAGGCTTGGTATTTTTAGAAAATGGTAAAACAGGCCAGGCTAAGGCGTATTTTAAAGCTTATCTTGACCGCGCACCGGATGCACCCGCAGCTGAGCGCGAAAAATATTTAAAATATATAAATGAAAATTAAGCGTTTTTGAAAGGAAAGTCCGTCATGTTGGACACAAAATATTTTAGTGAAAAAATTGATACCTTGATCGAAGGATTAAAGAAGAGAAATGCAGACCTAGCACTTGTTGAAGATATTAAAACGAGAGCAGAGCGTAGAAAAAAAATCATACATGAGTCTGAAAAATTAAAAGCGTATCGTAATCAAGTGAGTCAAGAAATTGCAGTAATGAAAAAATCAGGCCAAAATGCGGACACTAAAGTTATTGAAATGCGGGGTGTAGGCGATCAAATTAAAGCACTTGACGGTGAATTATCAGATGCTGAAGAGAGCTTTAAAACACTGGCTTTGAGTTTACCAAATATTCCGCACGAAAGCGTTCCGATTGGTT
>CAZPTV010000256.1:0-3640 GCA_964589335.1 uncultured Bacteriovoracaceae bacterium | reverse complement strand
TTAAAGCATATTTAAGAGCAAAAAGAACTGGAATTATCGGAGAACCACCACAGTTTATGGAAGCTGCACATGAACTTTCACGACGCGGATTTGATGTGATCGTATTTGGCCACACTCACCATCGTGGAGAAATTATTTTACCTAATGAAAAGAAGTATTACAATTCGGGTTCTTGGATGTTGTCAAATCACTATATTGAAATCAATGAAGGTTTGGTTACCTCACAAATTTGGAAGTGACAGATTCTACTAATTTAAAATATGTAAAATATTATATGGATTTGATTTCAGGATATGAAAAAAAACAGGTCCAGAGAATAGTATAGAGTCGACTCGATCTAAAATTCCACCATGACCCGGGATCAGTTCGTCAAAAGCTTGAATGCCACGAGATCGCTTAATGGCAGAAATAACGATTCCTCCGACTAGAGAAAGCTGAACACAAATAAATGTTACAAGCATTGAGGTTTTAATATTAAAGGGGGTTAAAAAATAAAAAATGCCCCCAATACCAGTTGTAATTAAGGTGCCTAGAAACCAACCTTCCCAAGTTCTAAGTCGACTAACATCTGGGGCTATTTTAAATTTTCCAAACCACAATCCAACTTCGTGTTGAATCACTTCATTGATCTGTGTTGTAAAAACAAAGAAAAGTAACAGTTCGGCATTACGAGAATAATTAGGGATTTGTATATACAGGAGTGCAGGTAAATGACTTATACAATAAACCGAAATGATTAACCCCCATTGCATGGAAGATGTACGTTCTAAAAATTTACTAGTGTCTCCTGATATCGAAGAACGAAAGGGAAGAAAAATTAAAGAAAATGCAGGAATAAGATAAACAAAAATTGTATTCCAATTATTATATACGCTTAAATATTGGAGTGGCAGAATTAAAAAAAACATCCAAAAGAGAGAACGATGGTCTCCGGGTCGAGTCGGTGCAAGCGTAATAAACTCTCTTAGTGCAAAAAATGATACAAAAAAGAATAGGACACATATTCCAGCTTTGTTAAAGTAATATGCAAATACAATTAAAAATAAAATGACATACCATGAATGAACTCTGTCTCTCACGTGTTCAAGTTTGATTACCGTTTTTTCACTACGTTTTGTTTGTAATATTAATGTCACTAAAATGTGCGCACATAAAATAAGTGCAGCGAGTGAGCATAATATCCAAATGACTTCAGTAGACATTGGCTTCCTTTTGCAGCGCTACCATTGCTTCACGTGATCGAGTTAAAAATGTAACTTTATCTTCATTTGCAGTGCGTACTAAAGGAGCACCGATAAACATTGTCGAGATAAAAGGAACCGGTACGATTTCACCTTTTGGTAAAATACGATTTAAAAGATGTAAATACAGTGGAACGAGTTCTACATTCGGATACTTTTGAGATAAATGAAAAATTCCAGATTTAAACTGGGCGATTTCACCAGTTAGACTCCGAGTGCCTTCTGGAAAAATTAAAATTGAAAAACCTTGATCGAGTGCTTCTTCGATTGGTAATAAAGGATTTTCGTGCACACGATCTGCTTTTACGCGATCGATATGTATTGCACGTAAAACGTCTTTACTTAAAAAACGTCTAATAGGATTTGCATTCCAGTAATCTCTGGCTGCAACTGGACGTAACTTGTCTCTGAATGGCTTTGGCAATGCAACCCAAATGACGGGAAAATCTAGATTACTTCCATGATTTGCAAAGTAAATTTTTTGGGTTTCTGGCGAAAGTTGTACGGTCCAACGTCTACGACACGCAGATAATAGTCGTAGAATTATAATAAATAAAAATCTAGAGATGATAATCGATATTCTTCTAATCATGTGGTTGACCTGATTAGAATAACTAAGTTTCTTTAAACGCAGTAGATTAAAAAGATAGGCAAAAAATACCCTAAAGAAGTGATTTTATATACCGATGAAAAGCATAGATGAATCATATTCAAAAAAAATCGATTGCTCTTATAGGCATCTTCTTGATTGGAATTATAATTCCGATTTCTGACGTATATTCGTCAAATAAAACCAAAAGAGGCCCATCCTCAAGGAAGCATAAATCTAACAAATTGAGAAGACATCGGGTTACAAGCAATGGTGTAAAATGGATTATCAATAATGATATTCAGCAAAATGGTGAACCAGAACCTGATTTTACTGAAATACTGAATCCAGATATTTCAAATATAGAAGACTAATTAACTATTATGTAATTGTGCAGTAATTTGGTGTGTGGATAAAACGCCAATGATTAAAACAATGCTAACAAATATCGTGAGTATAATTCTAGATAATCGCATATAGACTCCTTTATTATGGATAATTCGTTTGTACACTAAGCAGAACCTATGCCAACCATTACTAATGGTTAGCCGATTATAGAGCTTATAAAACAGAGGTTTGGTAAATAAAGTATACGCCTGTCTAGTGTTTACACAGCGTTTGTATGGTATCCAAATATTATAGATATAATATTTGGATACTTAATTAATTTTGACTTCAATTTCATTAAAACGTGCTTGTCCGTATTTTTCAGAGCTATGCAGTAATAACTTTAAGTTGTGGATTGATGGTTTGTCCGATTGATATTGAAATGAGCATTGAACCGGAAAAAATCTCCAAAACCAATTCATAAATGATTCGTGTATAAATTTAGGTAAATTTAAATTTGTCGAAAATGAGTTGATGGTATTTAGATTGCACTCAGAAATCTTTTTCCCATCAAGAAGAAAAAATAATTTTGAATGATCATTTCTAAATCGTGAAAATAAAGTAGTTGAGAATGTATACTTTCCAGTGTTTAGGTTAAGATTTTTTTCCATTGAAAATTCAACTTTATCATTTAATGGAAGTTGGTTTGAAACTTGAAAAAGCCACTCTTGTATATAGTTATTATTAATCTGAAAATATCCTGCAGATAAAACGGTATTCTTTTTTACATTAAATGCTTTAATATTTAATGGTGATTGAATTTGTTTCAAAACTACAAGCTTCAAATTAAACTGTGAACTTTGACCTATTCGATAGTTGTCTTTTTTATATAGTAAATCAGCATTTAATATTTCATCGTTTCTACATTGATTCTGAATTTCATTTTTGAGAAAGCTAAAGTCTTCGATTCCAAGTTTTTCAATTTGATGAATTGGATAGCATAATGTAACCAATGTGGTACCTTTATCAAATACAATGCCCCCTAACAATGGATCAAATATTTTAATGCGATCGGTATATTTCAATAATGGTTCGCGCTTTAAATTAAAACGAAGGCGTTTATCGAGATAGATTGTTTCATTGGTATTTAGTAATAAGTTTGTAAGAATTTTCTCATTATGAGAGAGGTGGTATTTAGGTGGAAAGCTAAAGTTAATATTTTTATTCAAATAATTATAATAAATTAACGCCAATAGTAGAGGAAATGTAGATAATAGAAATATTTTTCTTAATTTAATGCTTATAAATAGATTAAATAAATCAGTTAGACCGCGTGAGCTGAATATTAAAAATACGGCGGTAAATCCAATAAAAAATCTAGGATCTGAGTTTTGTATAAACAGAATTCCAGAAAGTAAAAATACAAAAATCATAAAAGAAATAAAATTCTCGGAGTAGCGATTCACCCTAAAACATCTGAGAA
>CAZPTV010000255.1:0-3655 GCA_964589335.1 uncultured Bacteriovoracaceae bacterium | reverse complement strand
TGCTGATACAATAAAAGTAGGGGTTCTGAAAAACGGAATAGGTGCAACACCTTTTTTACGTTCTTCTTCATCCACCAAATTCGGAGAAAGTTTTACTTTATTAAACTTCCACCAATAAATTCCTCGGATAATTGTACAATTCAAAAGTTCTTCTTCGGTTAGATCCCAACTTGTACCGGGCTCCGCAGTCATTGGTTGTTGACCTTTGAGCTTTAATTGGACTTCATTTAAAAGAGGCTTAATCGTGTACTTGTCTTTTTTATGATAAAAAGAAAATACAGGATTTGTTTTTGCATAAGCAATGTAAGCTGAAAAAACTTCCTGACTATTAATGAGAGATCTGCGTACACCTGAAAAAGCAAGTAGATGGTCTTCACCAACTCGTTTTTCTTTTCCATCTTGGTACATGTATGGAGGTCGCACGCCATGAAGTCTGGTTATTTTAACTTTATGAAAATGTTTTGTGTTCCCAGAGTCATGTGGAACATCAATATATTCTTCTTTTTGAATTGCATTTGCTGGAATTTGAATGGTGACGTCTTTGTTCGTAACACCAGGTTTGCCAACAATGTTACGCATACGTACGCCATGAGTTGTATTTTCAAGAACCCATTTGAACGGATAACCTAATGGTTTTGGATGACCAGAGTCCCAAATTTCTGTGTGGCTTCCGTGGTGATTCTTAGTGGTGACCAGGAATCTTTCTTTTTTCATGGCACATACCCCATTTCATGTGAATTGCTTCGTAATTCGTTACGAAAATTAGTTCTTTTCTTATAAAGTGGAATGTTTCCCTTACCGTCTTTTTTTGCAACGTTTTCTAAAAAATCCAATGGATTTTTATTCATTCCTTCAACGACGTTATCTTCGAAATCGATTTGCTTACTTCTGCCGGTATTCGCAGCAAAAGAAAGAGTAGGGATTAAGAATAGAAATAAAAATAATTTATTCATTTCTTTCCTCGACTTGATGCTGGATTTCTAGGTTCTTTATTTGATTGGTTTGGAAAGCTTGATAGCTGCATCAGAGTGTCTTGTGTTGCGCTATAGCCAGTCCATTGAACGATATCTTGAATAACTTTTCCTAGGGTTGCATTCAATCCATTGCCTGGTCGTCGATGGCCATCCCAGCTAAAGAACTGCTCTAAATGTTTTAAAGTCTTTTCTTTATCAAAAGCTTCATATGATGCAATCATTAGATTAATGTTAATGCGAATTTGGCTGTCGCGATCTAATTGTGAAATAGAATCTGCTAGTAATGGTAAGCCTTCAGAGCGAGCATTTGCAAAAATAAGAGAGTAGCCCTTGTAGGTATTCAATACTACATCTTCAACTACTTTTCTTCGTGATCCTTCTTGAAGGAGTAGAGCAATTTTAGGCCAATTTCTTTTTTCTAATGCTTCTTGTGTAGTTTTGATGAAGTGATTTCTTACTTCCTCGTTTGAAATAATTTTAGATTCTTTCTTTGATTTATCTTCTTTATTAATTTTTTCTAATTCAGCGCTAATCATTGGAATAGATTTCAAAGATTCCTTTGTAGCTCTAAATTGGGCTTCTAGGCCTTCTGGTGAAGTGTTTCTTGGTTCATATTTCTTAGCAATTTCCGGATTTTCAGAAAAATATGCAGCCAATACTGATTCAGTAATTCCAGAGTCTGTATTCGAATTTGTAGCAATTTCGAATGCTTTTCCGCGATATTCAGTAGTCTTTTTAATAAAAGGATCTTTCACTTCTGCGATGGTTGCATTGTATTGTTTATTTTCTTCTTCATTCATTCCTTTTGGTTTCGGAAGTGAATCAATTTCAATAGTCATGTCTGTGTATAGGTTTGCAAGCTCATTCAAAGCTGTTGTTTTTACATTTACCCATGAAATATCCAAAAATTTAGTAAAGAATTTTTCAGTTTCTTCTACAAGCTTTACTCTCTTTTTAATTGCAGATGGATCAAATTTAATTTTTGCTAATGCTTTTGTTTGTCTGCGAATAAAAGAAAAATTATTAGGTATGACTTGAGTTAAATAGGGGAGTGAAGTGTATTGTGCAAATGCATCGAGACTGCCCCAGTGTTCCTCAAGATTTTCAAGTAATTTTTTTCTTTCTTCATACGTAAAAATTTCAGGTTTTTTCAAAAGTATTAGAGAACGTACAACTCGTGTCGATGGAAAACCCTTCATTGAACGAAAGTATTCTTTGCGCATGGTTTTGTCGTCAAGAGTTTGATTGGTTGTAAGTTGTGTGAGTAGTTTTGTGCGTTCACATTCTTCTTCTAATTTTGAATCACAAATTGAGGGCATTGATTTTTCAAGCTCTTTGTTGTCACCGCTAACCCAAGTATAAATTAAAGCTTTTTTCTTGATGACTTGCATTTCAGCATCTGAGAAACCAGATTTATTTCCTGTAGCGATATAGTCACGATATGCTTTGCCCGCATTTTCAAATTGTAGTTGCTCTTCAAAAACTGTGGCAGCATTGAGCACAGCAGTCGACTTCATTTGAACTGTCATTCCACCTGATTTTTCAATCTTAGAGTGCCATAACATTGCGCTTTTATTGTCTCCCAATGCAATTGAGGAGTTTGCGGCTAAGTTAAGTCCAGCTGCTATATTTTTGTTTTTTGGAAATTTTGTAGCAAAGACATCGATGTATTTTAAAACCGCTTTGTAATCTTTGTTTTTATAGAGACCTTCAAGGGTTTTGTAATATGAATCACCAGCAATTTGTGTTAATTTCTCTGGAAAATCGTTACTTTTCCATTTTTTCTGTTTCATGAAATAGTAAGCAACGTCATAAGTTTTTTTCCAATCTTCAGTTGCAATGTAGGTGTCGATCACTAATGAAGCAGAGGCCATTGCAAATTCAGATTCAGGATATTTTGTAATAAATGTTTTGAAACGATCGATTGCTTCTTCAATATGTCCATAAGAATAAATAAGACGATTGGCTTCAAAGTTCATTTGGTCAAAGCCTTTAAAGGAATTAAATTTATCATGGCTCATGTCCAGAGCTTTAATCCAATCTTTGGCTAGATCAGGAATAGTTTTCGGATCATTCTTATTCAATGAAATTGCATTTAAATTTTTTGGAAATAATTGAGCGACGCGAACTTCTTCATATCTTGCGGTTAAATATTTAAGTTCAGCATCTTCGATAAGTTTTTTATCTTCTTTTGTAGCAAAGGATGCATTTTGTACGATCCATTGATAGTAGCTTGCAGCATCTTTATATTTTTTCATCATATAATAAGTTTCTGCTAAATTATATGCTGCTTTAATTTTAAACGTTGGATCATCTTGAGACGATTTGATCGAATAATTATAGAGAATGACTAGTGTCGCACCAATTGTAGGACCTTCTGATTTGTCTTTATTTTCAGTGAAGTCTTTTTGAACCATGGTGATTGCATTCGCTAAATCTCTTCGAATTTTATTAATATTTTCAGGTTTTTCACCGCGGTCAACTAGTTTAGTAATCAATCCATCGATTTCAGTAATTGTTTGTTTAACTTTACCGTATTGGCGTCGATTCAATTGAAAATCAAAAATTGAATTTACAACATTCGCAGCGACGAGTGGATCAACTTCGCCTTTAACAACATAGCTCTTAATTTCTTCTAACTCATTTTCAAAACCTTTTGTGCGAAGTATGTTTGTAAATAG
>CAZPTV010000254.1:0-3699 GCA_964589335.1 uncultured Bacteriovoracaceae bacterium | reverse complement strand
CGTAACGATGCAATTTGTTATAAAGGGTTTTAATCGTAACACCGAGTGCAGATGCACATTTGGTCTTATTTCCATTACAAAAAGAAAGAATACGCATGATGTGCTGCTTTTCAAGTTCATCTAAAGTTAGATTCATTCCAGGCTCAATATTAGACATGACAATCCCGTTTGAGTTTGGATTTAGCTTTTCTTCGACATCTAATTTTGGAACTCGAATGTTAAAGGGGATGTCTTCAACTGAGAGCTCATTTGTATCTGCAAGAATTTTAACTCTTTCAATCGTGTTTTGAAGTTCACGAATATTACCAGGCCAAGGATAGCGCTCAAGAACCTCGTAGAACTTAGGATCAATTTTACGAATTTGAACAGCTCCACCAATTTTTGGATCATTCAAAAAATGGTCAACAAGAGTGCGAATGTCTTCTGGACGTTTTCGCAGAGGTGGCATTCGTAATGTAATCGTATTCAATCGATAAAATAAATCTTCTCGAAAACGACCTTCTTTAACTTCTTTTTCTAAGTCGCGGTTTGTAGCGCTGATAATGCGTACATCAACACGTATTGATTTTTTCCCACCTATTCTTGAGATCTCACCTTCTTGTAGAAAGCGTAAAAGTTTTGCTTGAATAGCTGGAGAGAGCTCTCCAACTTCATCCATAAATAAAGTACCGCCGTCGGCAGTTTCAGCTAAACCAATTTTCTGAACGACTGCGCCTGTAAATGCCCCTTTTTCATGACCGAAGAGTTCACTTTCAAGAAGAGTTTCTTGAAGGGCACCGCAGTTAATAGTGATAAAAGGTTTACCGTTTCGATCGCTTTGTGTGTGAAGGCGACGTGCGATCAATTCTTTACCAGTACCTGACTCACCTTGAATCAGAACCGTTGCAGGAGTTGGTGCGATTTTATCGACCATACTGAGCATGGCTCGCATGACTTGACTTGAGCCAATAATGTTATTTTCATCACGAACTTCATTTTGAACGATGTTCTTTAAGACTCGATTCTCTTTTTGCAATTGTCGTTGCTGTTCGAGAATACGATCTTGAGCATTTTTTAACTCAGAAGTTCTTTCATCAATATTTTGTTGTAAACGTTTGTTGAATGATTTGATTTCGTTATACATTCTTAAGTTTGTAAATGTTACGGAAAGTTGTCCTCCGATGGATTCAAATGTCATACGATCTTCATCATCAAAAGCATTTGCATTTTGGCTTTCAACGGTGAGTACAGCTACAACGTTTCCATCACAAAGAATAGGTATACTAAGTTGTGATTGAGTTTTTACTGGAAAAGATAAATTTGTAAAATGAGGATCAGATGAAACGTCAGGACAAAGGTATGGTTTTCTTGTTCGAATAACCGTTCCAACAATTCCTGAGTTTTTCTCTAAAACGAAACCGGGTTGAATATAATTATTATATGCTCCGGATTGTGCTCGTAACGTAGCTGTTCCATCAGAAGATACGGACCAAAAAGTAAAAGAATAAAAGTGAAATTTATTTTGAACAATCGATACAATTTCGTCGAAAATATTTTCAGAACTCATAAGCGATTGAAGCTTCATGCTCAGTTCTGTCAAAAGTCGAAATTGTGCAAAGGATTTACTGGAACCAATAGCCGATGCTTCGCCTTTTGATGAAAAGGTTGTGTTATTGGATTCATTTAAAGAACTAGTGTCTTGAAACATAACGATTCCTAATATTCCTATATTAAAAAATGCTTATCATTGAAGCCGGGCGAGTATATAAAATTTACAGGATTATGCAAGCTATATTTGATGCAAAGCATAAGTAACATATCTATATGATATTATTAAATAAATACAATTTTAAAAAAAATTAAAAATGTATTGAATTGACTCAAAGCTAATATATTCGATTTAATTTTTAGGAAAGAAAAATGAAAGGGGTCGCTTCAGTGCTAATTTAAAGCCATTAAAGAACATTCTTCGCACACGAGTTGAGCTTAAGTTTTTTGCGCGAATCGCGATGAACAATGCAAGTGAAAAACTGATAAAGAAATTCATAAATCCAATGATTGAAATTCCCGCGATAGAGTGAAGCATTTGTTCTTTGCTGATAGCCTCAAATCCTAAACTCCCATAGGCATATGCAAGACTTCCTGTTGAAAGAGTAATATGGCGAACATCTAGAGGAAGACCAAAAAAATTACCAATCTGAGGTGTAAAAGCTAAAAACAAACCAAGACTTATAGACGATGCCCATGCGTTTAAATTTTTGCCGATCCAGTCCACAAATTTTGAAGTGTTTTTGGTTCCAAGAAATATTAAAAATAATTTTTGATGTTTTAAAAGTGATTGCACACGGTAATAAATAAATGCGTTCTGAACCCATCCTGAAAAAAGCCCAGATAACCAAAGTAAAATTCCTGTTAATATTGCATAAAATATTGTTAAAGTATTTCTTGGATCAAGAGAATGGATGACATACGTTGATTTTTCCTGACTTAAGATTTCTTGTCCAAAAGAAGTTCGAATAATAAATGTCATTAACAAGGCAACTGGAATAACGATTAGAATATTTCCGAGTACTGCAGCAAACTGAGAGCGACTGATTCTAGCAACTAAATCAACAAACTCAGTGGGGCTGTGTTTGATATCTGTTTCATTTAATTTTTCAGCTAAATTAGCAGCTGTCATTGAGGGCTGTTTAGTTGCGAGCTTAAAATGTAAATGGTGCATGATGATGAAGCTGAGGCTATAATTCATTGTGTGAAAAAGTGCTTCGATGAAAGGAGGAAGGCCTTTCGGTGAGTACAGTTTGATAAGAGCGGTAAAAGCAGTGAGCGCTCCGCCACCCGCTGCTCCTAAAAACATTTTGTAATATTCAGATTTCGTACGCGTAATATAATCCTCACCCGTTGCACCTGTCTTTTCGATGATTTTTCTTGAAATGAGTCTTAAGTTTTCTCTGAGCAAAGCACTAACTTTTTTATCGGTCACAGCAGCCTCAGATAAAAGTGCTACTATTTTCCATGATTTTTGAGATAAGTTCTGTGAGGACTCAGCGTTTTTTAAAATTTGATTTCGCTTTATCTGATAGGAAAGTTCGATAAGCAAACTTAAACGTTCTAAATAAGAAGAGGCACGTTCAAGTTGAAAAACGATGTCAACGCTGACACCAAATTTTTCTAAATGAAGCCGCACGCTCGTTAAATAGTTATGAGATAAAATGATTTTTTCTTCTAATTCAGATTTAAATTTATTTAATAATTCTTCAAACTGAGATTCAGAGGTAATAAATTCAAAAAATGAATCGACAAAACGTTGTAAGATAACAAATGGATTATGATTCACTCTCAAATGATCCGCTCTAGTCATGATGTCTTCGCGTAAGGCAATAGACGCACTTTGTGTACAAAGTACAGTGCTCGCCTCATACAGTTCTTGCATAAGTTTGTGAGCTAATAACTCGGATAGATCTTTGTTAAAGATCCAGTTTTCAATTCTTGCGCGGTTGGTGTCGTCAATATTTTCAAGCCACTTGGTATCTTTTATATTATTAAAAACTTTTAAAAAAAGAGCAGACATTGAGTTGGGATCACCATCATAGGAGAGTATTTTTTTAGCGATGCGCACTTGTGTTTCTTTTATGAGGTCATTTGATTTCGGTAACCCGACATCTGAAAAAAGTCGAACATAAGATATTTCGAGTAAGCCTTTATTGAGAATCAGGGATG
>CAZPTV010000253.1:0-3699 GCA_964589335.1 uncultured Bacteriovoracaceae bacterium | reverse complement strand
AAGAAGGTGAATTGCTGTTTTCCAATGTGCCGTACGAGATAGTTCAGCTTCTAAGCCAGCTTGAACTGGAAAACCATAACGATTGACACTGAAATAGAGATTACTTCCTGACGGTGTTTCATAAAAGCCAGTTCGAATAGTGGCTTTATAAGTATCGCTTAGTCTAAATGAAAAATCCAAATGACCACCGACAGAGATTAGGTAAGTATACCGGTATCCCCCAACTTGAATTGAGGTTAGACTGTAAGATGCAAAACTAGGTCGAATAAAAAATTTAGGATAAGGGTGCCGAATTCTTTTTTTATGTTGTGCGGCTAAATCTAATTGATTTCCTTTGGTATCAGATTTCGACATATCTAATGAGATGTCTTTGTTCCAAATCCAACCGATATAGCCTGTTTTAGTTCTAACTTTAAACCAACCTCCTTTTTGAAAATTTGATGCTTTAATTTTATCGCCCAATTGAAGTGTTTCACCCACTTCAGATTCACGATCTGGATTTTTATAGACTGATGCCTCGCTAACGCTAACCACAGCATCTTGAGCGGCATGGATAAGTTGAGGTGCGATGAATAGAAAAAATAAGTAAGTGAAGTAAATTATTTTTTTATGCATACAATTCCAAATGAAATAAGTTTTTATAAGACTTCTTTAAGCCTTCGATATTTGAGGGGTATTTTACAATTTTAAGAGCTTCTATAGCTGGGACCCATTGATAGTCTATATGTTCGCGAAGATCGAGCTTTGGGGTGGGTTCTCCTGATACTAAAAGAGCGAAGACACGTTCTTTCGTTACTCCAAATTTAGAGATAAATTCAAACTCATATCCAATATCTATGGGTGGCGAGTCAAATTCAAAGCCAGTTTCTTCCATTGGTTCTCGGCACGCCGCCTCAAAATATCCTTCATTATCTTCGACAGTTCCAGTTACGGGTTGCCAATGGGATCCACGTTCGGGAATTGTGTGTAATAAAAGACACTTAATGTTTGAGTCTTGTTTTGAAAATATCCAACACTGCACTTTGCGATGCTTCACTGTTTAAAAATAAAGCTTATTGTGCTTTTAATCAAGAAACTCGGTGCAATTCTAAATATAAACAACTTTTGGATATTCTTTATGGTTTTTTACATGTTTTGTAAAAAAGAGTGCGGACTATTGTCATCTCTTTTTTAGATTGTTAGCGTTTTCACAAGGAGAAAACTAAAAAATGTTTATAAAACCAACCCTATTACTTTTGTTAAGTTTAATTTCATTTAATTCACATGCGGGCTCTTCAAAGGGAATTACAATTAATGCTGCTGAAATTGGAATTGGAAAATTTCATAGAAAAGACAATACAGTAAACACATATTCCAAAGGGAACTCATGGTCTGCATTTATTTTGGAAAACGGTAAAAGCTTTGAACACCTACCAATAATTCAAAAGCCTTCTGAAGATACCTACACTGTTTTCTTTTCTTCTTTAGATCAACTTTTAAAGATTAGTATCGAGCTTTCAAAACAATCCGGTAAGAAAATTGAAGTATTTAATATAAATGCTCATGGAATGCCCGGTGGAATGTGGTTTCCAAAAGATGATGCTCAATTAAATTCACTACAATGTTCGAGTTGGCTTTCTGCTGCAAAGTCAGAGGATGAAGAAAATTATAATCAATATTATTCTCCAATTTCTAAGTCCGATGTTCTCTCAACACGCAGAATTGCAACTGTTGCAGGTAAACATTACGGATGCGTTGTGGGTTTGGCTGAATGGCAAGAAATGTTAACAAAAAATTCTGAATTTAAGAATGTTGTAACTCCTGATCTTCATATTCACTTTTTATCATGCACAGTGGGTCTGGGTGTAGCAGGTGAATATTTAAGTAATGGAATAGCTAAAATTCTTTTTTCTGATGCAAATGCTTCTATTCAGACTGCATTGAATTTTGGACTTGGAGATTGGTCAATGCCCGAAGGAATGGGATTTTGGGATTATTTTACAGACGAACAGTTAAATCACGACAATGAAGTTTATCCTAAAAATAGAAGTGACCGAGAGATAATGAAAAAGGGAACCATTCGTGTTTCTCAACTTAGTTTAAAGGGTGGTGTGATTACTGGGTTTGTAGATAAGGTTGATTTCATGCAATTGGGATTTGATACTGTTAATCCAGTTTATCATCCAATCAATCAACGACATATTGAACGAAGGTATGTTCAGGGTCTTGATTTAACAGATGAAGCTACAGTGCCAAAAATTTATCGAATTCCAGGCACGAAGTTTACTGTTACGGAAATGTAATTAAATTTTTTAAAAACGATATCTATAGAAAAGGGCTACAAGTTGTAGCCCTTTTTTTTGAAATAAGAGAGAAAAAATGAAAAAAATTACAAATATTTTAAGAATAATTTTAGCTGCAATATATTTTGTATTCGGGCTAAACGGCTTTTTAAATTTCATACCACAACCCGCATCGATACCTGAGGCAGCAATGGCGTTTGGAAGTGCATTAATGAAAACGGGATATTTTTTACCTTTCTTAAAAGCGACAGAAGTTTTAGCTGGTTTATTATTATTGTCTGGGTTTGCAACCCCGCTTGCATTAGCCATTCTTGCTCCAATAACAATTAATATTTTCTTATTTCATTTCTTTCTTACGCCTGGAGAATGGGTAATGGGTGCTGGAATGGTTTTGATTCATCTCTTCTTAGCATGGCAATATAGAAAAGCGTTTTCAGCATTAATGACATCAAAAATTAGCTAAATTGCTTCATTTTTTTATAATTTATTAATTACATCGATCTATGTGTTTTACGCATACTTAATTGCGCACTTCGTAATATCCAATGGTATTGGATGTATGTATAAGTGGATTCAACAACACAACCACAAACGTACAACATAAGGAGTACAACAATGAAAAAAACAATGTTCGCAGTTATCATGACTGTATTAGTAACCGTAAATGCAAAAGCTGATGGATTTAAATGTCAATCAGTAGACGGCGATTTAAATGTAAAAGTTTATAACCACACAGATCCTTCCGCTGGAACACGAGTCGCAAGCGTAATGGTTCTTTCAGATGCAGCCGTTCAATCGGGAAGCAAGACAATTGCAACCTTTACTGAAGTTTCTTCTTTATTGAATAATTCCGGCGCTTCTTATGATGCAAAGGTTGATTTACGATATAAAAATAGCCGACGTGGCGGTGAATACATTGGTGGAACAAGACTAATGTTTATTGACACCATTAGCTTAGATGTAGACTTTGCATATAACTTACCAGTTCCTGCTGGAAAACAATTAGATGCTACATTAACTATTGCAAAAAGAGATGGCGAACTTACTTCAATCGAAATGACTTGTGAACGCTATTTGAAAAACTAATTTGAATGCCGGTTGATTGTAAAATCACCAGGGTTGAAAACGCCACGACTAAACATCGTGGCGTTTTTTTTTAATTAAATTTTCTAATTATAATTTCTGAAATCTCAGATGGAGACCCAAGTCTAACGGGAGGACCCCAATAACCTGTTCCACGACTGACATATATTTTCATTTTTTGAACTAAATGTAATCCATAATTATATTTGTGAATCCAATTTGTAACTAATGTCCAAGGAAAAAATTGACCACCATGGGTATGACCTGAAAGTTGCAAGTCAAAACCAAACTTAGAAGCCTCATCTGCGAATTTAGGTTGATGACACAGAAGAAG
>CAZPTV010000252.1:0-3700 GCA_964589335.1 uncultured Bacteriovoracaceae bacterium | reverse complement strand
GCCTTTTCCATCATTGAAAACGGAGCTTTGTTATCAATAATTGCAAAATATTCACGGTATTTCATATAAAATTTTGTTTCAATTTGTACTAGAAAATATGCCATTGCTGGAGTTGTAAAAAGATAAGCTAGAAATATACCCGAATCATAAGCTGAACTTTTATGAAATAGTGGAGCAATTTTTTCTCGAGTTCCTGGTGAAAACCAGAAAACAATTTTATCTGTCCAGGTAGCCAATCCATAAAACAACCCAACCGCTATATAAACCCAATTTGAAAAAAAATACTGTGAATAATCTCTTGGATAAAGATATCCTGAACCAAATTCACGAAATATTCTATAGGACAAACCGCAAACGATTGCCATTTGTCCTAACGTAAATCCAAATAAATGTCCAAATAGACCGTAGTGTAGTCGATTTCCAAATAGATACGAACCCAATACAGACAAAGTCATTCCGATAATAAAACTAAGTGTAATACTGACATAGTCCTTACACGAACTTAGAAAGATCATGGCTGACCAAATAATTGTAATCGATGCGAGTAGCATCGCTGCTGTAATCGCTGACTTCCAATCTAAAATAGTTAGAGAAAAAAATATCATTCCAATAAAAATTGCAACACAAGCTACGACTGAAACAATCCAAACATATAGCGTTGGTATGACTCGTTCCTGTCTTAAATAAATCATATCTGCAATATATCTTGTCGTTACCATTTCAATGATACTAAATCCTATCAATGAAGCTGCATAACAATAGTTAACAATAATTCGAAACACCTGCCGGTCAAAAAGATCTTGATTGCGAAATGAAATTACTGAAATAAGAGCAATCGCTAATATAGAACAAAGCCATGGTCCAGAAGATAACATGACCGACGAAATCAATCCGCCTACCTTTGATGAAAGATCCTGAGATTTTAAAAGTCGATTGAGACGAAACCCTATTCCAGCCACTTTGAACCTCCGACCTTAGAACTCACACCTGACTGTAATCCGGAAAGATATTCTCTATAAATCAACCTGTATTGAGACCATATTGCTGTTTCGTTATAGTATGCAGACACTCTTTTCATACCTGCTTCAGACATTTTTTCCCATAAACCCGGCTCACTCATGATGCGAATCAAAGAATCTGCAAAAAAATCGGGATCACCTATTGGTGTAATAATTCCACTCGGACCTAATAAACGGTCTTCTTCATTTCTCCCTTGAAGCAGTTCAGGACAACTACCAACATGAGTACTGACTACGGGAACACCAGCTGCGTTTGCTTCTAACACAACCAACGGTTGTGCCTCAGAAATACTTGTCAATACAAGACAATCAATCATTGGATAAAACTCTGTCGCCTTCATTTCGTTTTTAAATTCAATGATATCCTGCAACTCTAAAAATCGAACCAACTCTTGGCACTCTGAAACATACTTTATTTCGTCAGTTGTGGGTCCAACAATAAAACATTTTACATTAACAGCATTATCTTTTAATACGCGCATACTTTTAATTAATGTTTTAATATCTTTGATCGAAACAACTCTACCAAAAAATCCTACTGTAAAATTTTTTTTCCCATAATCTGTATGCTTCCATTTTTCTCGCGATACCCTAAGTCGACTAAACTTTCCGGATATTCCATTTACAATTATTTTTGTTTTGGCACTATCTGCACCATCAAATAACTCTCTCTGCCGATTACCTTCATATAAGGTAATAATTTCTGAAGATAATGCATAAGTAATTCGACTCATGTTTCGAAATAAATCAATCCACCATCTTTTAAACTGGTCGGACGCGTCGTCTGTTGATATTTTTTCTGAAGGCTGTGTAAGCCAATTTGCATCGGATATTTCAACTGCTCTTTCGTGAGAATAAATTCCATGTTCAGTTAAGATCAATGGAACGCGATGTGAAATAGAAGCCTGTGAGGCTGCAAGCCCCGCATAGCCAGTACATAGCGAATGATATACACGTGCTTTCGGATATCTAGCACTGAGTATGCGAAAAATTGGAATATGAGCTGCTCTCCAAGTGTAAAAGAAATCAATAAATGGAATTTGAAAACCCAATTTTTCATATTCATTTAATATAACTTTCCATACACCTCTAGAAGATAATGATTTAAATAATGGTCTAGAAATCTGATCCATAGGAAAAAGCACTTCTATTGATCGAATAAATTTTTTGATATCATCGGATTTCATTGAAATCATCTTCGCATATACGCCATCACCCGTTTGTGAATGGAGTATCGAATGTAAATTTACAAATGCATCATACGCTTTAGGTCGAAGTTCCTTATCAGGAAACGAAGATTGCCCTCCACCCTCATGAAATTCATCAAATAGAAAGTAATCATATATGCCATTTACATTTGAAGGCAGTTTATATTTTGCAAATAAAGGTTCATCTGATCGTGAACCGATATATACAATGCTAAATGTTAAATTACTTAAACGACTAACTAATTCATGCGTCCATGAGGCGACACCACCAGACACATATGGATATGTTCCCTCTACAAACAAACAAACATCAGACATGACTTGGACCCTCTAACCATTTTGAATTAGAAAGAAGCGCTATCAGCTCATGTCTCTCTTTAGAATTTTTAATTGATGTAATAAAATCTAAAATATTTTGTAGGCGCAAACCTTTACCAGAAAAAAATGTAATCCTCGATATTATATTAAAATTTTCTTTTTGACCCATCGTTAATTTTAAGAACAATTCACGAACGGTTTCCTCTGACAATAAGCTTTGACTCATCGTAAAATACAAATAACATGCTTCTAATAACGCTGGATCTCTCTCGGTTAAAACTATTTTATTAACAATATTCTCAAACAACTGACCGCTCTGAAAACAAAATTCACGGCAAGATTTTTTAATTTTTTCAACGGAGTCTGTGTTTTTTCCGTTTTGCGGTCTTTTCATTGAATAAACAATCAAATCCTTCCATTTCTGCAAAGACCACATACTTGCATTAGAAGAAAATAATAATTTTGAGATAAAATCAAAATCAAATTCCTGCAATGGAAAGTATCGATCTAACTGATTCAGTGGAGTTGATATGAACTTACTCTCATGATTAAAATAAGTACTAAATAATACATTTAATAAATCGAGCTGTCTTTGATCTGACTTATCAAATGCAGACCAAATAAATTGAAATAATACATCATTTGGTTCATTAATATATGTTTTTAGAATTATTTTTTTAGCCAAATAACTCACTATTTTTGAATTTCGATCATCGACTAAATTTTTAAGACTATCAAACCAAATTAAATAATTCTCATCTGTCCATCGCTCTGCTACAAAGGACAATAATGTAACTTTCGTTTCTTCTTTTTGCTTTTTAATGAACTCAAATAATTCATTCGAATTTAATTTGGGTAATTGTAGCAAACAGGCGCCGATGACTTCATCGATAATCGTTTCTTTTGAAATAAGAGACTTAAGCCAGTCATTCATAACTTCAAATCCTAGACGATCGTAGGAATGAATTTGAAAACGGGTATAAATTAATGCGCTCACTAGTATAGGATCGCTCTTATGATTATGATCAAACCAACTCATCAAGTGTTTATCAATTTTGCTTTTATTGAGTTGAGCTGCCTTTTTAAGAGCAATCAACTGTAATTCAGGTTTATCTGAAAAAATATTTTTTTTAATATTTTTTTCACATATTTCAG
>CAZPTV010000251.1:0-3701 GCA_964589335.1 uncultured Bacteriovoracaceae bacterium | reverse complement strand
AGTGATTCTTTCAATGGTTCATAGAGACGGATTTTAAATATCATTCTCAAAAACATTCCAATGGTTTCAAATATATTTAATGGAAACGTCATGAGTTTATTATTTCTATTTATGTAGCGCGCTTTTGAGTTTTGATTTATTTCAACAATATCAATATCTAAATCTTTAAGAAATTTTTCGACTTTTTTGGTTAATAAAAAAGAATGTGCGGCACTTTCTGCAATTCCAATCATACTACCATTGTGAGTAATTTGATGTGTTTGTATTAAACCGCCAAAATGATTTGATTTTTCAATAATATCTACTTCATATCCTTTAATTGAACATTGATATGCAGCGATTAGTCCTGATACTCCTCCACCAACTACCGTAACTTTTCTGTAATTAGGATCCAACTTACCGATCATATTGTTTTACTAAATAAATTTGTCTGCGGTGATAATCTCGCAAGTCTTGCATCGAACGCCATACATATATTGCGAATAAATGGACGGCCTTCTTCTTTAATAAATAATTTTCTATTCTCAAGTTTGATCAATCCATCATTTTCAAATTCTTTTAATTTTTCAGGAACACTCTCTAGATACGTAGTATAACTTTCTTGATCATTCCAACTTGTTTCGAATTTAGTCATGATATTTAAAATATGTCTTCTGATAATTAAATCTTCTTCATCTAAGATATGACCGCGATGAATTGGAATTTCACCTTTAGATACTCTTTCCTGATACGTTTCTAGAACTTTTTCATTTTGAGCAAATGCTCTCCAAGAATCTCCGATTGCAGATACACCTAATCCAAACAATGGCGCTACTTGTCTAGTAGTATAGCCCATAAAATTACGGTGTAACGTATGATCTTTTTCACTTGCTAGCCATAAGGAATCCGTTCTTAATGCAAAATGATCCATTCCAATCTCTTCGTAGCCGCTCTCTCTTAACATTTCTCGACCTCGTTCATAAAGTGCACGCTTAATATCGGCGTTTGGAATATCATCATCTGTATATCGTCGATGCGCAGGTTTGATCCAAGGAACATGTGCAAAACCGTAAAATGCAATACGATCAGGTTTTTGTCTTTGAAGTATCTGAATGGTTGTTTCAATACTATTTTGAGTTTGAAATGGAAGTCCATAAATTAAATCATAATTAATACTTGTAAAGCCTAACCCTCTCGCTTCATCGCAAATGTTTTTAACTTGAGATTCTGTCTGAATACGATGAACCACTTCTTGCACCTTAGGATCAAAATCTTGAATACCAAGTGACAATCTTTTAAAACCATAATTAGAAAGAACTTTTAAATGTTCTTTTGTTGTTACGCGTGGGTCTGCTTCTACCGACAACTCATGAACTTTAGTTAATTTTGTATGCTTAAAGATACCCTCTAGCAATTTAGACATTTCATTTGGAGAAAGAAATGTTGGCGTCCCACCCCCTAAATGCAATTCTGTTAAACTGATTGCATTCTCACTTAATAATCCTAGTTTTTGTTTATATAAATTCCACTCTTGAATCACTGTATCGACATAGGGTGCACCGACATTGTGATTGCGAGTAATTCGTGTATTGCATCCACAATATGTACAAAGAGATTCACAAAATGGAATATGTACATAAATTGCACTTCCAATTTTCTTTTCATTGTTTTCTGAAAGTGAATTCGAAAGTGTTTCAATCCATTGTTCAGTTGTTGGATTGACTGTCCAATAGGGCACTGTTGGATAACTCGTATACCTTGGACCTGCTACATTGTATTTTTTTAAAAGCTCAGTTGGTAGTGATTTCATAATTAAATACCTCTTTTTGCTTTTCAAGAAAATATTTTACGTATTTTTCAGGTGTTTTCTGTAAGATACCATGGCCTAATCCACAAACCCAGCCTTGCAGTTTTTCTTTAGGTAGTTTTGATATTCTTGAGAAATAATCTTCAAGTGATTTCATGAACGAATTTTCATCCTTCATAAATTCTTCTGGGTCGAAATTACCTTGAATAGCAACTCGATCTGAATATTTTTCGATTACTTTAATCAAGTCTGTTCTCCAATCAACCCCAAGACATGCAATCGGAAGTTTGATTATTTGATCCCAATATTCAAAACTCGTTCCCCTTGAATAATAAATGATCGGCATATTTGGATACTTCAATTTAAACGTTTCAATCATCTTTTTAAGAGCGGTATAAGATTTTTCAAGATGTAATTTATTTTTAAATTCACCGGCACTTGTATCAAATATTGCGATTGCATCAGGCTTTGCCTCTGCCTGAATATACATATTTTCAACCATTAATGGAATCAATCTGCTCATGAAATTATCAAATCGACCATCTTCAAACCCTTTTTCAGCAATTGATAAATCTCCAGCGTGGCCACCAGTTGTTGCATAGGTATAAAGAGTAAGGGGTCCACCAACAAAACCTATTAATCCTTTTGAATTTTTTTCAAATTCTTTATTTAATTGAATTCGAATCAATTCAAGAGCTTTCTTTTGAAAAGATAGTTGTTGTACTAATTCACTAGATGTCTGCTTTGTAAACTTTGACTCATCAGAACGAGTTTCATAATGCCAAGAAAGCTTTGGACCCGGATCATAAACCAGCCCCATTCCTAATACCTCTAAAGGGAATAATAAATCTGAAAATAGAATTGCAGCATCAAAATTAAAATCTCTCATTGGACCCATCGTTGTTTCGCAAGCAAGTACAGGATTTTTACAAAGCTCAATAAAAGAGTTTTTCTCTTTTAATTTTTGATAATGAGAATGATATCGACCGGCTTGTCTCATAAACCATACGGGTGGTCTTCCTGTGTTTTTTCGAACTAGGGCTAATTGAAATGAATTCATTCTTCCTCCGACAACTGATAACCTACGCCACGAATACTCCGAATAATTTTTGGATTTTCAGGGTCATTTTCAATTAATCTTCTTAATTTAATAATAAAATTATCAACAGTTCTTGGACTCGGAAATTCATCACGACTCCATACATGATCTAAAATTTCGTCTCTCGAAACCGCAGATCCTTTCTTTTGATAAAGAAAATGTAAAAGAGAACATTCTTTCTTCGTTAGAATCGTTTTGATTTTGATATTATTTGTATTTGTTTCGACTTCAAATCCAATAAAATTTACAATAGCGTTTCCTATTTTTACTTTGTCATCTTTTGAATTTATAATTGCATTTGTTCTTTTGATTATATTTTGAATTCGCAATAAAAGCTCTTTATAATGAAATGGTTTTGTAATGTAGTCTTCAGCTCCAAGCTCGAGACCACGGATACGATCTTCTGGTTCACTATATGCAGTTAGAAATACAGCCGCAGTCTGTGGTTGTATAGTTTTTAATTTTTCTGCAAAATCAAATCCAGTTCCATCCGGTAATCCAACATCAATTAATGCAAGATTATATTTTGAACTATTAATTTGTGTGACTGCTGATGAAATATTTTTAACCCAATCAACTTTAAAACCATCTTTAATTAAGCGTTCATATAACGTTGAACCTACGTTTAATTCATCTTCGATTAATAATATACTTTCACCAGCCATCTTATGTCCTTAATATAAGCTTTGTAATAAAGCCTTTTTCTTTTTGGGACGAAAACTCTACTGTACCCTTCATTTTTTTCATCAACATTTTTATTAAATACAAACCTACTCCTGCCCCAGTTGAATTTAAACCTTTGCTGAATAATTCACC
>CAZPTV010000250.1:0-3702 GCA_964589335.1 uncultured Bacteriovoracaceae bacterium | reverse complement strand
AAGTAGGTACTTGTTTTTAGCAGAATCTAGACGAGTTTGAATTGTACCAATGGATACATTGCAAGCAGATGCAATTGTTTTTAATTGAAACTGATAAGTGAAATGCATGATTAGCGCGAATGCTTCATCTTTAGTAAAAATTGTAAAAATTGAATCTATTTTATGGTTTGAAAAATTAGCTTGGAGTGTTTGGTAAAATGCACGAAAGCAAAGCTCTGTTTGATATTTTTGATAATTATTCATTTGTAGCGCTTGATAATATTGTCTTGCTGTAGTTTTAACTATCTCGACAGATTGTGCTGTAGTATTAAAAAATCTAGCAATATTAAAAAGAATGGTCGCATATTTCGTTATTGTATCTACCTGAATTTCAGATTGTTTATTTAGTAACGGGTTGGATATTTGAGTGTCTTGTTTTGAGGTGTCCACGATAGATAAACTTTCCAATGGTCTGGTGCAGAATTCAAGTCAAAATGTAAATTTTGACTCGGAAGCCAAGCCGGAGCTAACGGTTTAGCTATTAATTTCATATTTGCTTCGTGTGGGGTGCGACCGCCCTTTCTTTGATTACAAGTGATGCAAGCCGTAACAATATTATCCCAAGACTTTGCACCGCCTTGAACGACTGGAACAACATGATCTAGAGTTAATTCATGCATTGTTCTTTTACGTCCACAATATTGGCAGGCATGCTGATCTCTTATAAAAATATTTGTCCTAGAAAATCGAATAAAATTTTTCTTTCGATGCGTGGGTATGTATTTTCGAAGTCGTAAAACGGCAGGAAGTTTGAAACTAGTACGTACAGTTCTAATTTCACGATTATATTCTTCGAGTACTTCAACCTTGTCTTGAAATAGAAGTTGCATAGCTTTTTGCCAACCAACTACTTTGAAAGGTTCAAACGAGGCGCTCAGTATCAACACAGAGTCCATGAGAATATTATAATAAGAAAATAAAATCTCTACAATACCCGGCAATGGAGTGTTATTCTAATGTGGAGATATTTGAACATGAAAACAGATGAGAAAAGTTTAAATCGGTATGGAGTGTGGATCATTTCTATCGCGGCAATTTTTGCCTCAATTTACTTGGTATTTATTGGTGTGGGGGGAGTAAATTTGCTTGGAAAATCTAATAATAACCCTGCTTCGACTACTCAAATAATTCGACAATCAAGTTATGCTTTGACAATTAAAGATCCAATCGATTTCGAATTAACAAATTTAAATTGTGAAAAACTAAAACTATCAACCTTTAAAGGAACGCCAGTAGTATTAAATTTTTGGGGCTCTTGGTGTCCTCCATGCATTGAGGAATTGCCATCTTTGATTAAATTTGCATCTTTTGCAAAGAAAAAAGGTATCAAAGTGATTGCAGTCAGTTCAGGTGATACCGTTGAGTCCATACGGGCAACATTTAAAAAATTAAAAATTGAAAATACAATTAAAGATGTTCTATTTTTATTGGATATGGGTGAAGATCTTTCTAAGAAGTACGGTACTTATAAATTTCCAGAAACGTATTTTATAAATACTGAATATCTTATTAAAAAGAAATGGATTGGTAGTCAGGATTGGACATCAGTAGAAGTTCTTTCTTGGTTTGATGAAAATGTTAAATAAACAATTTGGAAAAAGCTTATTATTTATCATAATTATTCTTGGAATATGCGCAAATACAGCATTTTCTAAGGAAGATAAAATGTCCATATTGGAAGATAATATGGACAAAATTCGAGATAATATTCAAAGTTATTTAAAAAACCTAGAAGAGTCAGATTCCAGGGTACAAAACTCAGCAAAAAGCATTGAAAATTTACAGAAAGAAATATCTGTAAATGAAAAAAGAACAAAAGAAATTCAAGAGGGATTAGAAAGAGTTGAGCGTTCTTGGGATGAGACAAAATCTTCTGAAAAAGATTTTCAAAAGTCACTTACAAAAAATATAAATCAATATGAAATTTCACAGAACGAATTAGAGTCACTGAAGAAAAAAATTGTTCGTCTTGAAGAAAGTTTAAAGATACTTAATGAAAATATAGAAATCGATAAAGAAAACTTAGAGAAAGTTACAAAAGCAAAAGAGCTTTGGGAAAAAAACATTAAGAGCTATAAAGCAAGTTTGGCTGAGCAATTACAGCTCCGTTCAGAGCTTGAAGATCAAGTGAAAAATCAAAACGAGAGTGTTTTGAAAAATAAAAATGAAACAAAAAAATGGGAAAAAAAATTAGAGCAAGAAAAGAAAGCCCTGGAGCACATTGAGTCAGAGTTAAAAAAACTCAAATAATAATTTTTTCCGCCGAGTCTAGCGCTCTAAAAATTAATTCATAAGAATTTAATCGAGAATCATCATCATTAATTACATGGGGTGCAGCTTTGGTTGTTGGTGATTTTGATGCAAATAAAACGCAAGAATCGTCATGAGGTAAGATGCTGGTTTCATATGTACCAATTTTCTTTGCTTTGGATATAATTTCATTTTTATCAAGCGTAATTAATGGACGGAGGACTGGCAGGTTTACTCCTTTTTCGATTTGGCTAAGATTTTGTAGTGTTTGGCTAGCAACTTGCCCGAGGGCATCGCCAGTAGCAAGCGCTAATGCATTTCTTTTTTGAGCCAGTTCTTCTGCAATTTTCATCATGAATCTTCGATAATGGACTGTTCGGTATCGTTCATTACAGACTTCGGAAATATTTTTTTGAATTTCATAAAGTGATACTAACCAAAGCTCAATCGGATAAGAACTGGATTGTCGTAAAATTTTTGCAAGTTTAATAACTTTTTGTATCGAGGATTCAGAAGTGTAGGGTTTGCTATGAAAGTGCAATAAGATGGGTGTGCAGCCACGTCTCATAATTTCAAAGGCAGCAACAGGTGAATCGATGCCCCCTGAAAGTAGGCATAGAACAAGTTGAGTAGAATCTTGAGGGAGTCCAAGACTTCCTGCCAGTTCATCGCTGTATATAATTGTTTTTTTCTGGCGGACTTCAATGTTGAGTTTAAACTCAGGTTTTTTTAAATCTGTTTTTAAATTTGGATGTATTTGTCTAATTTTCGAACCTATTCGCAAGTCCAACTCCGTTGAAGACAAATGAAAGTCTTTATTTACTCTTCGTGTTCTTACGGCAAAAGTATTTTTTTTGTTCTTGAGAGCAGACTCTGCCCAAAGAATTGATTTGGATTCGATTTCTTCAGTATTATTTTCAGATAGGCAACAGGGTGCAATTGCAGTTACGCCGCCTAAGTTTGAAAGCTTTGTAACGATAGGAGTGAAATCAATTGTATCTGGATTTAATTTAAATTCGATGAGCAAACGACCACTAATCCAAACTGGTGTGAAATTTTTAGGTATGATTCGTTTGATATTGCGCTCTAATCTTTTTTCAAAGTCTTGCCGATTTCTACCTTTAGTAGTGATTTCATGAGTTCTGATAAGTAGATGCGTTGAATTTGCATTTAAATTAAATGAAAATGACATTAGCAATACTTCTCTAAGATACAATTCAATGTTTCATTAAAATAATTTATTTCCTCTTTTGTATTATGATGAGAAAGGCTGACGCGAATTGAACTCATTGCACGTTCTTTACTGTGACCCATATTTAATATTGTTTCATTTGGTTTTGCATTTGTTGAATGGCATGCCGACCCAGCAGAAATACAGATACCCTTTGAGGAAAGTGCTTCAACCATCATTCC
>CAZPTV010000249.1:0-3708 GCA_964589335.1 uncultured Bacteriovoracaceae bacterium | reverse complement strand
TAAAGAATGTGGATTCCAACGCTATAGTCGACTGACACCCGTTAAATCAAAATACCAATATGAATGTCCCTCTTGTAAATTAATTTATAATCGTCGAAAAAAAGGAATTTGGAGTTGCGGACCTTGTTCTGGCCCCAAATTTGATATGCGATTCAAATTGCAGCTTATTTCACAAGATGGATCCATTCCCGCTGAAAAGAAAAAAATAAAAATTCCTAAACAATTAAAACTTTTTTTTGGATTCAAATGAAATGTAACCACTGCACAAATGAATTTGATGAAGTTTTAAATCAAACGGGATCATGTCCTAAATGTGGCGCAGACATTGAACCTGCGGCATTGAATATCAATTTTATATCATCATCACCAAACTCAAATATATCACAAAACACCTCTCCATGTACTCATTTGACATTGAAAACTCAATTCGGTTTTGGTCCATCCTTTTTGCCACTACTTTCAGAACTGGGAAGTATCAATTTTGGAGATCATATTTTTAGTTTTGTGCTAGCAGATGGTAAGGATTGGATAAAAATTAATTATAATGACATATCAGATTTAAAACTTGATGGTGACTCGACTACTTTTAAAAAATTTGGTCAAGAATTTAAAATTGTTTTCACTAATCAACCAACTCGCGCAAAATTATTTTTTGAAATTTTTTCAAAATTCAAAAATCGAAAATCTGATTCTTCCATCAACATTCCCCCAAGCCTTTCTGCAGAACTAAAGAAAAGATTTCTTTAATGAAACGCGAACAAGTTAGAAATTTATTTTTTTTATATCTCCGTCAAATTAGTTCTGGTCTGATCATCTATCAACCCATTTTCTATAATTTTCTTATTTCAAGAGGCGTAACTCCTTCTGGATTTTCATTTTTATTAACTGCTTACAATATAGGAACACTACTCCTTGTCGTCCCTGCTGGTTATTTTGCAGATAAACTAGGAAGAAAATGGGGACTTTTAACTGCAAACGTTGCTTTCACAGTTGGAACTTTAGCAATTTATTTTGGCCACTCAATGCCAACCTTTATTTTTGGTGAATTATGCTACGCCCTAGCTGTTTCATTAGATTTAGGTACAAACAGTGCCTTTTTATTTGAGTGGCTACGTAGCATGGATAAAGAAAAAGAATATTATCGTTACGAAGCATTTGGTACTTTTCTACTTTTGGGATTTCAATCATTAGGAACACTCTATGGTGGTTTACTCGCTGAAAAAAGTTTGGAATTACCTGTACTGGTAACCGCAGCTTTAACTTCTATTGGAATTCCCTGTGCACTTCTACTTGTTGAGCCAAAACATCCAAAAGAAACATTACCGCAACAGCATAAGCAAAGCGGGTTTACTTCTGTCATTAAAGTTGCAAAAACAATTGTATATACCAAACCTCTTCGTTGGGCGGTGGGTCTCACTGTTATTTGGTTTTGGGCAAGACAATTTATAAATTTATATCTTCCAGGTCCCTATTTTAAATATTTGGAATACCCTCTTCGCTCTTACGGCAGATATGCCGCAATCCTAACATTTGCAGGTGGAATTATTGCTTTCTTCTCAAGAAAAATTATTCAAAAACCAGACTTAAGAAAAGTCGTAACTATCGGGTTATTTCTAATTCCAGTTTCTTTTGCAATTATGGGACTCATTCATTCTCGAACTGGATTATTTGGATTTTTTCTTTTCGCAATCCCATAAGGACTTTGTTCTGCAGTTACAAATACTCTTTTGAATAGACAATTTTCAGATCACAAAAATAGATCTACATTTCTAGCAATGGTTGATTTTTGCACACGATTAACTGCTAGTGGCCTTACTATTTGGTTGGGAAAAATATTATCAAATCCCACCAAAGGCATCCCCGTTGCACTAACTTCTGCATCTGTATTTACCTTTATTGCTGCATTGATTTTGATGCCAGGAATATTTCGCTATGCGAAAGATAATTTTACAACTTTGAAATCATAAATTAATTACACGAATAGACATTTTGATACTAGTTATTTTTATACGACAAAATTGCCGATATCATGTAAATTTTATATGCGCATAGCGCATTTTTTGACGCATTTTTTCAAATATAAATATATGATTTTAATAACTAAAATAATATTTTTTAAACCTGAAAACTTGGCCTTTTGCTTGCTCTAATATTTAGTGTGCGTGACATATACGAGAGGACAAAAAAACAATGAAACAGACTAAGCTTTTGCTTTCTGCGTTAATACTACATTCTTCAGTAGTTGTATTTGCATCAGAAAATCAAAATTTTGGATTTAACTTTGGTAGTAACAGCAGTTTAGTATCATCTGGAAAACTACAAAGCATGGTTGATCAAGCAAGGCGCTCATTAACTAATGAACGTTTTCGAGGAATTTCAGAAAAAAGTGAAATAAACTACTTACCGTCCTCTGCTGCTGAAGATCAAATTAGTTCAACTCTAAAATATGTACAAACCTATAAAAACTTAGAGGTTTACGGTGAAAAAGCAATGTTTCACTACGATACTGATGGCATCTTAAAAGATCTTTCAGGTCGTGCAACTGAAGCAAATCTTTCTACAACTCCTAATCTTTCGAGCAATGAAGCATCAAAAATTTTAAATGATACTTTTCAAACAAATTTTGAATTTTCCAACGTACCTAAGTTAATTGTTTACTTTGACCCATTCACCTCAAGGCATCGTTTGGTTTATTCATTAGAGACAAAGCCAAATCAAAAAAAGCACGCTACGTTATTTTTTGTTGATGCACATGATGGCTCAATACTTTTAGACAACGAAAAAACATGTGAATTCGTTCAAAAAGTTTATGATGCCAATACACCTTTAGCTAAAGAAAACACTGATGCATTTGGTTTTCCGACTGAAATCAATTTAGAATGGTACAAATTGGCTGCTAATAATAAATTACCGTCCACATTAAAAGCAGATATTGCCGTAAATAATGCATTTAATAATACAAAGTTAGTTTATAATTATTATCTTCAAAATTTTAATCGTCATTCCTATGACGATAAAGACAGCGAAATCACAAGCATCGTTCATGCTGGAGATAGAATGAATAATGCATTTTGGGATGGATATAATAAAGTGATCGCGTACGGTGATGGTGATGGCGATAAAATGACTGACCTATCAAAAGCTATCGATGTTGCCGGACATGAATTAACTCACGCAATAACATCTTCAACTGCAAGCCTTGTAATGAAATATGAATCAGGTGCCTTGAATGAGTCTTTTTCTGATTTCTTCGGGAAAATGATTGAAAATAAAGTTGATGATTGGAAAATAGGAGCAAGTATTGTTGGTCCTGCATTGATCGGAAAAGGAAGAACTGCCCTTCGTGATATGAAAAATCCTGAATCTTTGGGTATGCCAGCATCAAATGATAGCTCTTTGAAAGTTCCTCTAACCACTACTTGCAATCGTGAAAACGATCGTTGTGGAGTTCATAAAAACAGCGGTATACCAAATCGTGCTTCAGTATTGATTTATGAAGCAATAGGAAAAGAGAAAACTCAAAAGCTATATTACAACGTACTGACACAAAGGCTAACTGAAACATCTGACTTCAGTACTGCTAAAACAGCTACCATAGCTGCATGCATTCAGTTATTTGGCAAATATACAGATGATTGCACAAAGGTGACTCAGGCATTTGAAACTGTGAAAATGTAATACCATTGATAAATTATAAAAAAAAAAAAA
>CAZPTV010000248.1:0-3710 GCA_964589335.1 uncultured Bacteriovoracaceae bacterium | reverse complement strand
TCGTCTCTAATTATAGCCAATATGGTCTACCTAAGTAGGTCTTTGGAGAATTTTATTATTTCAAATTTGGATTTTATCTTACAAACCATCTTGCGTTTGTCACTCAACCTGGAGACTGGTACTATAACAAGTCAACAGATACTCTATATTTTTGGGCACCCGGAAATGTTAATCCAGAAACAGGCTCTGTAGAAGTTACAACGATTTCTCCAAGCATAAACACATTTGGAGACACACAAATGGGTGTAGGCTTTAACTTCTATCAGAAGCATGATCTCATAATTCAAAATTTACATTTTTCAGGATTTGCATTTGCTGCAATAGAAAGCAATCAAACAAATAATATTACTGTCAGAAATAATGAGTTCATGAACTCAGCACGTTCTATTAGAAATTGGGAAGATACTGGTACAAAGTTTTTATATAATAAAGTGACGGATATGTATGTTGAAGGATTACTTACTTTAGGAAGTAAAAGTTTAGAAATCGGCTACAATTTATTTAAAGACATCTGTACAAGAACGGGAACAAGTTATTCAAACTGGACTTACTTCGGTGTAAATTTTTCTTCTGATAGCAATGTTCCAAGTGCTCCATATAATGTACATGATAATGTATTAATCAATATTGGATACATCGGCATTAATGCTTATGGGCCTGGTACAATAAAAAACAATTACATTCAAAGACCCATGACTATGCTCAACGATGGCGGTGGAATCGCTTTTGATCAAAACTATTTGAATGCTGGAAATATGATTATAGAAAACAACATTATCAACGATTGTGTTGGAAACGTAAGTGGTAGCGCACCTGTAGATTACTATAATTATGTTCCACTCTGCTTTGGAATCTATTATGGGAATAGACAGTTAAATAATGTCATCACAAGAAATAATACAGTAATTAAAACTACTATTGGTTTCACAATTGATCACTCACTAACTTCTTTAGACTCCTCAGGATCTGGACCATCAGGACCCGTTCGAGGCCATCAAGTTTATGGAAATACTTTCTTCGGATTCACTGAAACTGGTGGATATCACGGAGACTACTCTACTTACACTTACCCAGGACTACCGAGCATGACCGACAGAGCAAATGCACCTGCATATTTCATGAGTCAGTATAATGATGTCGTACACGATAATATTTTCTACGCAGGATCTTCAAGTGCGACGATGCAAAATACTTTGCATGTTTATAGTAATGGACAAGTTGATCCAGTAACTGGAATTCTTAAAAAGACAAATTTTTTTGGAACAGTTTCAGGCGTAACTGGCTATTCTAATAATAATTATTATTACAATCCGTATGGATTAGGCTCTATGGCGAAAATTCGTTGTGAATACGGCTCATATGGCGCCATTAATTCATGCGGAGGTTCTAATTTTATCTCTTTTGAGCAATGGAGGTCGGCACCAAGCTCAACGAATAAGCTTGGTACCAGCCAAGATCAGAGCTCAGTTTTTTCTACAGGCTCAGGTGTATCCGGTCTTCAAGCCGCAAGCACTCGTGGAGTAATATATTTTAACAATTCAAATGTAGCAAAAACATTTACGCTCGAGTCTTGTCTTGTAAATTTAAATGGAACTTCTGCCGGATCTATCATCACACTTCAACCATTTGAATCTAGAGTTTTTGAAAGAAAAACTGTGATTCCTGGATATTAATACCTGGCAAAAACTATAATCTCTAATTAACTCGCAATTAGTTTTTGATTAATATTATTTTGATCAAATGTTTTTCTACTATAATCATTTATGAATTCATTATATCTAAGTTGAAATCTGTTTTTATTCCAGCGTCTTAGTTTTTCTAATAGTTTCCACTCTACAATTTCTAATGCTCTTGCAGCGTCTATATTACTCGCCATTGCAGTAAATGGTCCGAAAATAGAATTGACTTCAATCGTACAATGATAAAGATTATTCACCTTATCAAATAAAGCCGTAAGAAAAGATTGGCTTGGAGCTGCATCTAAAATACGATTCAGTACAATATTTGATTTCATTTGAAACAATTCATCAGGATTAAAACCATAATATTTAAATTCTGAATTTGTCATATTTTCCTCCTTATCGGTTATATTTGTTTATAAATAAATATATTACTAAATATAAGCGCCGCCAAAATAACAGCGACTGGATATGCATTTTTGAATTTTGATAAATATTCCATAAATATTCCCCATTCTTTCATTTCCGCCCTCCATACGGTGGAAAGTTTGTTTGATATTTTAATAATTAAAACCCTATGTTTTTAGATGGTTTTGAAGTTATATTTGTCAAGAAACTAGGGTGATATTTTTTCCTTGTTTTAAATATATGACTGTCTAATTTTTAAACGCGAGATAATCTAACTTATGAAAATAATTTATAAAATATTAACATTATTCATTATTTTAAATGGAGCTGCCATGGCAAAAACTTTTCACGACTTTAATGCAAATACGATTGAATCAAAAAATAAATCTCTTTCGGACTATAAAGGCAAAGTTCTATTAGTCGTAAACACAGCTTCAAAATGTGGATACACCCCACAATATGAGGCGCTAGAGACCCTGCAGGAAAAATACGCATCAAAAGGTTTTACCGTTTTGGGATTCCCAAGCAATGATTTCGGATCACAGGAGCCAGGTACAAATGAAGAAATTAAAAATTTTTGCACACTAAATTTCAAAGTTAAATTTCCACTTTTTTCAAAAGGACCCGTCAAAGGCGCAGATGCACAGCCTGTATTTAAATGGCTTTCTCAAGAAGCTGACAGCAAACTAAAGGGTGATATAGCTTGGAATTTCGAAAAATTCTTAATCGATCAAAATGGAAAGTTAATTAAACGTTATAAATCAAACGTCAAACCAACAGACAAAGAAATTACTGAAGCAATCGAAAGTTTGATTAAATAATTAATGTGTAACTTGCTGTGATGCTAACGTATTAGAAAATTTTGCATTTGAAAATCGTGCAATAAATTTCCACTTTCCTCTATCTTCAGGTGTTACAAAAGATAGTGCTTGTCCACTTGAACCTGCACGGCCTGTACGACCTATTCGGTGCAAATAATCTTCTGGGTTTTGTGGAAGATCGTAATTAATCACATGTCCAACTTGAGCAATATCTAATCCACGAGCTGCAATATCAGTGGCGACTAAAATATTAATGCTTCCAGCTTTGAAGTCATCGATTGTTTTCTTTCGTTGTGCTTGCGTACGATTTCCGTGAATGCGATTCACTTTATAACCATAGCTCAGTAAAAACTTTGTCAGTTTATCTGACTTATGTTTTGTTTTGGTAAAAATCAAAACAGAACCATTACGAGCATTTAATTCATCCATTAAAATATCGTTCTTATTTCCTTGTGGAACTTCTCGAACCTGTTGATCAATGGTGACTGGTGCAGAACCTTCTCCACCCACTTGCACTTCAACGGGATTCTTTTTCATAATTTCACGTGCAAGCTTTCTAATTTCTGGAGAAAACGTAGCGGAGAACATCGCCGTTTGACGTTCGCGTGGAAGTTTCATTAATACTTTTTTGATTTGAGGATAAAAACCCATATCCAGCATACGATCTGCTTCATCTAGAACGATCATTTTTAATCGATCAAAACGAAGTGTTCCACGAGCAACGTGATCTAAAAGTCTGCCTGGAGTGGCAATAATAATATTTGGCTTTTGTGTTAAAGCTGCATGCTGAGGTCTCATTGAT